>JBOHST010000157.1:0-14542 GCA_050733375.1 Gemmatimonadales bacterium | reverse complement strand
GCGGAAGTGCGGAATCCAGAAGTGGCCGGTGGTCAACATTGCCACTTTGCCGGTATAGAACAGTCGCAGGTTGTCGCCGAGCGAGCGACGCAAGTTGAACTGGCGCGGCACCACGCTATCCGCGGTCACCCAGTTGGTGTACCAACGGATCGCCGCGACGCTCGTCGGCGAATCGAGACAGCCGCTGGCCCGTCGCCCGTCGGCACAGAGCACGTCGCCGCCACCGGACCAGATCCAGGGAAGCCAGAGAAAGACGCGCCGATCGAACGCGGTGCCCCACTGGTCCACCTGGCCATCGCCGTCGCTGTCGCGGGTCAGCGTGGTGGCAGTCCGCAGGAAGTCGTCCCAGGTCCAGTCGTCGGTGGGATAGGGAACGCCGGCGCGATCGAACAAATCCTTGTTGTAGACGACGACCATCGGGGTGTAGCCCTTGGGGAGCGCATAGAGCGCATCACCGCGTCGGAAAATGGCCAGCACCGTGGAATCGTAGCGCGCCGGGTCGATCCCGAGACGGGGCAGGTACGGCGCGAGATCGAGCAGCACGCCACGATCGGCGAACGCGGGAACGTCGATGTTGTCGAGCAGGAACACGTCGGGGGGCCGACCCGCGACCATCGAGGTGAGGATGCGTTCCCGATACTCGGCCTGACCCGTGCCGGCGCTCTGCTGTTGCACCGTGACGCCGGGATGCGCCTGCTCGAACGCGCGCAGCGCCCGGCGTTCGAGCTCCGCCTCGCGAACCTCCCCCCAATTGGCGAGCTCGAGCACGGTGCGGTCGCCGCCGGCGGCGCGACCACATGCGGCGATGACCAGCACAGCCGCGGCGAGCCGTCTCATGCGATCCGCGCGCCGGCCGCGTCGAAGAGGTGCACGTGGTGGGGTTCCACACGCACTCCCAAGCGGTCCCCCGGCGTCCACGTCGGGATCCCCTGGACCTTGGCCACGAACGCGGATCCCCCCGCGTCCAGATGGACCAGCGTTTCCGAGCCCAGCGGCTCGACCATCCGCACCAGCGCGGCGCCCACCCCCTTGCCGGGATCGCCGAGCGACAGGTGCTCGGGGCGCATGCCGACCTGGACGCGATCGGGGACCTCGATCGGTGCGCGGATGCGCAGCGATCCGCAGATCGCGACCCGTTTGCGCTTTGGATCGGCCGCGCCGGGCACGAGATTCATGCCCGGGCTCCCGATGAAGCGCGCGACGAACGCGTCGGCCGGGCGGCCGTACACCTCGGCGGGCGTCCCGACCTGCCGCAGCTCCCCCTGATGCAGCACCGCGATACGCCGACCCATCGTCATCGCTTCGACCTGGTCGTGGGTGACGTACAGCATCGTGGCGCCCAGGGCGCGGTGCAGCTTCAGCAGCTCGGTGCGCATCTCCACCCGCAGCCTGGCATCGAGGTTCGAGAGCGGCTCGTCGAACAGAAACGCCTTGGGCTCGCGCACGATCGCGCGCCCCAACGCCACGCGTTGGCGCTGCCCTCCGCTGAGCTCGCCCGGCCGGCGCTCCAGCAGCTCGTCGATCCCCAGTCGTACGGCAACGGCATGAACGCGGCGCGTGATGTCCGGCGCCGGGGTGCGGCGCATCGCGAGAGGAAACGCGATGTTCTCGCGCACCGTGAGGTGAGGGTAGAGCGCGTAATTCTGGAACACCATGGCGACATCGCGGTCGGCGGGCGGCAGGTGGGTGACGTCACGCGATCCGATCAGGATCTCTCCCGCCGTCGGCTCCTCGAGCCCCGCGATGCAGCGCAGCGCCGTCGTCTTGCCGCACCCCGAGGGACCGAGCAGCACGAGGAACTCGCCATCCTCGACCTCGAGCGACAATCCATGCAACACCGGCGTGCCGGAGTCGAACCGCTTGGTAAGTTGGCGCAGGGTGACGGACGCCATGGGGCGCTTAACCTACGGTCGGCTGCGCCGTGCGCACCAGGTCGGCGGCGACGCGTCGGATGAAGCGGTGGTCGCTCCAGTAGGCGAGGTGCGCATACGGCGTGCGGTACACTACGGGCGGCCACCAGCGTGCGGGCAACATCCAGTCCTCGGCGACGGCGTCGGCGTACGCCGGGCTCGCCCGGCGGAGCGGGTAGGCGATGACGTCGGCCTTGTAGAGCACGTTGACCCACGTGCCGCCGTCGAGGGAAATCGGACGATCAAAGCCGAGCTTGGGATACCGAATCGCGTACAGCGCGAGCGGCGAGCCCGCGGTGTACAGCGCGCGGATGGCGAGTCCGTACCGCCGCGCGAACGCCCCCGCCGCCTGGCCTGTCTGCAGGTCATACACGAAATCGGAAAAGATCACGGAGCCGAGGGAGTGGGCCACCACGACCAATGGGACGGGGCTCGGCTCCGCGGCCCCGGTCTGCTCGAGCGTGGCGCGCAGCGCCCGCAGCCGGCGGTCGATCCGCTCGTGGACGATGCGATACGTCCACGATGGCGGCGCGGAGAGCTGCGACGGCGACTGATACGCGATGACGTCACCGCCGAAGTCGATCACCAGGCGCCGCAGCCAGTTCCACCCCAGGCCACGGCGGAAGAGCGAGACCAATCGATCCTCGTAGCGTTGGGTGATCGGTGCCCACCACACCACGACCGGATACACATCGATCTCCGGGTGCAGCCGTGCGACCGTGCGTCGCACGGTGGTGACGAACCGGTCCGCCCAGTCCTTTTGTTGCACGCCGATGCCGTGCAGGACGCACAGGGCCACACGGGTTCGGACGGGCACGTCGGTTCTCCCCCCTCTCCTCACTCGGGGCGGTGCCAGATCTCCAGCTCGTGCTGATCGCTCAGCTCCAAGCTCACCGCCGCATGGCGACACCCCATTCGCACGCTGGAGCGCGGGACGAGCGGGACGTCATCCACCCTCGCCTCGGTCGCCACCCGTCCCGGCGGCAACGCCGGCGCGACGGTGACGCCGAGTCGCCCACCGGAGGTGCGGCCGAGCCGTACCACGAGGCGGTCGGATCGCGCGCTCACGCGCACATCCAGCGTCGTATGGCCCACATGCAGCCCGCGCCACTCGCAATCGCTCCATCGCATCGGGAGGTGTGGCGCGAGCGTCAGGCGCTGCGCCATCGCATCGGGCCGCGCGCCGAGCATGCCCTCGATCAGCGGCGCCACGAGCATGGCGGCCGACCACGCCTGGTCGGGGCACACGCCTACGGCCGCTTCGGTGTCGCCGTGCAGCGCTTCGTCGAACATCCCCTGCCCCCGCTGGAACGGCAGAAACGCATTGGCGACGATATGCCCAAACGCGTGTTCGCCGCGGTGCGCGGCGTACTCTGCGAGACTCACCCACCCGGTGTACAGCGGCCACACCGCGCCGCAGTGGTAGCCGGTGGGGCTGTAGTGGGAGTCCTGGCGCGAGATCAGCCGGACCCCCCACGGCGTCGAGTACTCGGTCGACGCAATGGCGTCGAGCCACGCGGTGGCGCGCGCGGGATCCACCGCATCGAGCAGCAAGGCGACCGCCGTCAGCGCGGTACGCTGACGCTGCGGCGTCCCGTCGGACAACAGCCCCAAAGCGTAGCCATCGCCGGTGCGAAACCGCCGCGCAATCTCCGCGCGCGCGCGGGCAGCCCGCTCGGCCAGCTCGTCAGCGAGCGCGGCGCGGCCCAGCGCGCGGGCAACCGGCTCGAGCGCCGCGAGCGCCGCCGCCCAGATGCTCGCCAGGTACAGCGTCACGTGCGCCCCGGAGAGCGGGCCCATCTCGATCCAGCCATGTCCGACGCGGCTGTTCTCGATCAGGCCGTCGCCGTCCGAGTCGGTCTCGAGGCAGAACCGGTAGGCGCGCTCGAGCTCGGGCCAACGCTCCTCGAGAAATGCCAGATCGCCGGTCCAGGCCGCATAGCGCCCGGCGAGCAACAGATAGAGCGGCGTGGAATCGGCCGCGTCGTAGTGGGCGAGCCCACTCGTGGTGTACTCGTGGAACACCTTGCCGCTGACGTCCTGCGAGGTCCCGAGGAACCGCAGCACCAGGCGGCAGCTCGCGTAGTCCCCCGCGGCGAGCAGCGCCATCGCCGTCCAACACGCGTCGCGCCCGAAGTACCAGGCGTACCCCGGGCGTCCGTCGCCCCATCCGGGCCGCGATGGCGCATACCCGGCGACGAGGGAACGCCCCACCCCCGGCGTGTCCACGCTACAGCTATCGAGTCGCTGCTTGGCCCAGTCGAACGCGCGGTTCAGCGCTGCGTCGGGCGAGCGCAGCCGGACGAGGTGCTCGCGCACCTGCGTTTCGTGTCGTTGACGCTGCCCGGAGAGGCCCTGCGCGCCGCCCCGCCCCAGCGCCGCAACCGCCCCGTCAAGCTCGGCGCGCGTGGCGCCGCCCAGCACGGCGAGTCGCAACGGCGCCTCGAGCGCCACGCGCAGCTCGCACCACAACACCGGGCCGTCGTCTGCCTCTTGCAGGCGCCATTCGACCGGCCGGCTGGGCTGAAATGCGGCACGCGGCAACCCGGTCACATCGGTCACGAGCAGCATCCCGCCGCCGGGCGCCACGCGATAGCGCAGATCGCCGCCGCCACCCGCCGGGTACGGCCACGCCCGTCGCAGATCCACGCGCCAGCGCAGGGCGAGCTCCGGCACCACTCGCACCCCGCGCGCGCGTCCGATCTTCGCCGGTCGGTAGTCGAGCAGGGCGATCGGATGATCGAGCGCGGCGGTCACCGCCTCCTCGACGATGCGGCTGCGGCTGACGAGGTGCCGTTGCACGACCGTCGGGGTGAGCTGGGCATCTCGCACCAGCGGCGTCTCGCCGCCGATCGTCACCGCGAGATCCTGCAAGAGGCGATACGGGTGGACCCAGATCTCCCGGATGCCGCGCTGCTCGCCGCCGACGATGAGCATGCGCCGGCCGGCAAGGGTGAACGGCTCGTCGGAGAGCGCGCGGCTCTCGACGTGCAGTGGCGAATCGAGACCGGGGAGCGGCCCGTCGAGTCGCAGCCGATCAGGGAGCACGAGATTGGGATCCACGCGGGCGGTGCGGCCCGGCTCCGGCCACCAGGCCGGAACCGCAGTCCGCGTGTGTGCGGGGATCCCCTCGCCGCCGATCGCGTTCGCGAGCAGCGCGCGCAGCTGGCGAACAAGCAGCCGGTCCGGGGCCGCGGGAGCCACGAACGCCCCGATGCACAGTACCCCGCCTTGCTCCAGGGCGTACTCCCATGCGACGATGCGGTCCGCGTTCACATGGAAATACGAGCGCTCGCAGGCGACGACGGAGCCGCGACCGGGCCGCAAGCCCGCGGATATGCTGGAACGCGCCGAAGCTGCGCAGCTCCGGGAACCACAGCTCGTCGGCCTCGTGTCGCCAGGTGCGGGAAGCGGTGTCGTTCGGCCCATCCGCTTCGAGTCCCAGCGCCACGACCAGGCTCGCCGCCCGCTGCGTCAGCAACAGCCGCCCGCCCCGCGCGACCCAGGGCATGACGGCCGCCGCCGGCAATGGCGGCGGCTCGTCATCGGAGTGGACCCAGAGCACATCGCACGGTGGCAGCGACACGGGCAGGTCGTCGAGCGAAACCTGTGCGGGCGAAACGTCGGAAAACGAGGCGAGCAGCCCCCAGGTAGCCGACGAGGAGGGTCCCACGGCGAGCAAGGCGACGCGGCGCATATCAGAAGCTCACCGTCACCGGCTCCCCGACCCGCCCCTGCCCCGCAGCGCGAGCGTCCACTCGCACGCGATACCGCCGCCCGGCGATCGCTACGTCCACCCGGTGACCGGCGACCGACAATCGCGCGATGCGCGCGGACCGGACACCGAGTGGCAACGGATGGACGGTGAGTCCCGTAGCGCCGTGCGGCAGCACCCCCAGCAGGTGGGAGACGACCAGATCGTTGATCCAAGAGTGCTGGTAGTCGTCAATGCCGCGGTAGAGGCTGGCCCGGCCGCTGATCGGATGATAGTGCTCGAAGCAGTTGGGCCGATCGGGTTGGTCGACGCCGACGTCTTCCGCCGTGAGGCTCGCGCCGTCGAGCGCGGTCCACACCACCACGTCGAGCGTCACCCGGCGCCCACCCGATGCTCCAGCGCGAGCGAGGCCGGGGTCCAGGCGCGCCGCGCCGGGCGGGACGTCAGGACCGCTCCCTCGTGGACGAAGCTCACGGTGAAGAGCGGACCGACCGCGTATTGGAACAGGTGCGCTTCGTCCCAAAACCCCGGCGCATCGAGCCACGCGGGAAAGGGTGGTGCCCACAGCAAGCCGTCCCCCGCGCCCAGATACCATTTGTCGGGACGCGCGAGCCGCCGCAGGGGGTCGATCAAAGGGTTCGGATCATCCGGAGCAGGTCGGCGTCCTCGCGGCGGTCCCCGAGCTGGGCCTCGGTGTGCATCCAGCGCAGCACGCCCTGCTTGTCGATGAGAAAATAGGCGCGCCCCGAGAAGAACTTGTCATCCAGCAACGTGCCGTAGCGGCGGCTGACGTCGCGCTTGAAATCGCTCAGCAAGTCGTGCCGCAGCTGGTATTTGGCCTTGTATTCCTTCAGGGTCGGCACCGAATCGACGCTGATCGGCAGGATCACCGTATCCGCAGCGACGAACTGGTCGAGATCCTGACTGAACTCGCAGTTCTCCGCGGTGCAGGTGCTGGTGAACGCCAGCGGAAAAAAGGCGAGCAACACGTGCTGCTTTCCGCGAAAGCCGCAGAGGGTGACATCGGCACCCCCGGTGGAAGGCAGGGTGAAGTCGGGGGCGGGCGCTCCCACGCGGGGGCCGGTGGCTGTCTCCGGCGCGGTCACGGCGTCGCGCCGCCGCCAGTGCTGAGCAGGGCGGTGGCGAGTCCGTACATCACGGCTGCGGTGACGAACCCCGTGAGGATCACGCCGCGCACCGTCTCGATCGGCTGCTTTGTGGGTCCCTTGTCACCGGTGAGCGCGTTCAGCTCCAGCAGGCCGATGACGACGAGCAGTGCGATTGCGAACGCCCCGCCGCCCGCCGCCGCGCTGAACGTGAAGTGGGACGCGGCGCCCATGAAGAAGAGCATCGGGAAGGAGAACACCACGTTGGTTCGGGACGCGAGGAACGCGCGCCGTGCGGCCGCCGGGGCCGATGCAATCGCCTGGCCACCACCTGCCGTCGTCACCGCATTGGCGATCACGACCTTCTGGTTCGGCCAGATCACGAGCCACACGTTCAGGAACATCGCCGTCCCAAACGCGGCGCCGGTGAGGATGGTCCGCCCCCAGGGATCGCTCCACCCTACCTGGCGTAGGGCGAGGATCGCGATGCCCGACAGGAAGGTCAGCATCGCGCTCCAGCGAAACCACCACAGCGCGCGCGGGACGAGCTTCTGGGTGGCCGCGCTCTTCGTCGCCGCGTCCGCCTCCGCGAAGAACGGTCCCTGGACGAAATTGAAATAGTAGAGCAACCCGATCCAGATGATGCCGGCGAGGAAGTGGATCCAGCGAAGCAGGAACTGGACGCCAGCCTCCGAGAAGATGCTCATGCGGCCTCCCGAAAGGTGCGAGTGCGCTGACAAGATACGACGCAGCGCGGCGTGCTGGCCAGCCGATGGGAGCGGGCTCGATCGTCGTCGCGCCCCGTGTCGGCGACGTTTCCTTGGCTTCGGGACCGGGACCTTGGCGGGTCGGCTTCATGGGACGCAGCCGGCCGGCAGGAGGAGGGCGCTACGCCAGCGGCTCCACGGCGACCTCCGCACTGCCGTCCGAGCGATACTGCACCGTCACGCGCCACGGCCGGCAGCACACCTGACAATCCTCCTCGTACTGCTGCGACCCGCCACTCCCCGGGTCGAGGATGATGACGTTTGTTTCGCCACAGTGCGGGCAGCTCACTTCGGCTTCCTGGTCGGCCGCCCCGTCGCCCAGGGGGAAGTCCTCGTCCAGGGGGTCGTCGAAGTCGACCATTCAACGACGCGCGTACACACTGGTTTTCCCCTGGCGATCGAACGCGATCACGTTGTAGCGCGCCGTCGGCGATCCTTCCATGCCGGGTGAGCCGATCGGCATCCCCGGCACGGCCAGGCCGAGGATTGCCGGATGCTCCGCCAGGGCCTTCTTGATGAGGTCCGCCGGCACGTGACCTTCGATCACGTAGCCGCCGACCTCCCCGGTGTGACACGAGCCAAGTGAGGACGGGACCCCGAAGTTCGCCATCACCGAGGCGAGATCATCCGTGTCGTGCGCCTCCACCGTGAATCCGGCGGCGCGCAGGTGCTCGATCCACTTCGTGCAGCAGCCACAGGTGGGGCTCTTGTAGACGGTGACGACGGGGCCGGCGGGTACCGGATGGCGCAGCAGCGCCGCGGCCGTGAGACCGGCCACGACGAGGGTCACCGCCCCAGCGATTCGCAGCATCCCAGTCCGGGACATCACGAGATTCCTCCTCTGCAAGGATGGGCAGGCCTGCACCGACCGGCATCCGGCTCGCCACGCAGCAAGCTAGCGCTCGGTCGCCTCGGCAGGCAGGGTATCGTTGTATTCACCTTCCCATCGTGCCATGACAACCGTCGCCAGGCAGTTCCCCACCAGGTTCACGGTGGTCCGCGCCATATCCATCAGCTCGTCCACACCCAGAATGACCGCGACAGCCTCGAGCGGCAGGTTGAACGAGGCCAGCGTGCCCGAGAGAATGACGAGCGATGCCCGCGGGACGCCCGCGACCCCTTTGCTCGTGACCATCAGTGTGAACATCATGAGCAGCTGCTGGCCCACGGTGAGGTGAACACCGGCGGCCTGCGCCGCGAAAATCGACGCGACCGCCAAGTAGAGCGTGCTGCCGTCCAGGTTGAACGAGTACCCCGTGGGCATCACGAACGCGACGATGCGCCGTGGCACGCCGATACTCTCCATCTGCACCATCGCCTTGGGCAGCGCCGCTTCGGAGGATGTGGTCGAAAACGCGATCAGGGCCGGCTCCTTCACCGCCTTGAGGAAACGCCCCAGCGGCACTCTGGCTATCCAGGCCACGGGGAGCAGCACGACGAGGGAGAACACCACCAACGCCCCGTACAGCGTCAGCACCAGCTTGCCTAGGTTCGAGAGGATCCCCAGGCCACTGTGCCCGACAGTCACCGCGATCGCGGCGCCAATGCCGATCGGGGCGAAGCGCATCACGATACCGGTGAACTTGAACATCACCTCCGTGAGCCCCTCGCACAGTTTCAGCATGAATTCCTTGGGACCCTCCCGCACTTGCGTCAACGCCAGGGCGAACAGTACGGACCAGAACACGATCTGGAGCACTTCGTTGTGCACTGCCGCCTCGAACACGCTCTGCGGGACGACGTGCTCCAATACGCTGGCAAACGTGACCTGGGTGGCACCCAGCACCGCCCCCGTATCCGACGGCGGCAGCTGCACGCCGACGCCCGGACCCACGAGGTTGACCGCGATCAGCCCGATCACCAGCGCCAATGTGGTGACGATCTCGAAATACACGAGGGATTTGAACGCCAGACGCCCGACGCGACGCAGGTCGTCGCCGTGGCCCGCGATCCCCATGACCAGCGTGCCGAAGATGATCGGGACGACGATCGACTTGATCATCCGGAGAAACACGGTGGAGAGCGGCTTGAGGCTGCCCGCCACGTCCGGCGCGGCCCACCCGAGGAGTGTGCCGAGGGCCATAGCGATCAGAATCCACTGCGTCAGCGTACGGCGGCGGAGAAATCCCCACATGGGTTGACGGTTCCGGTGGAGTGAGTGCGAGGGTGTGACGCCGTCAGGGCGATTCGGCGCGCAGCGCCACGGCTTCGAAACTGAAGGTCACCCGATCGGCGACCCGGATGATGCCAGCTGGCCCACCCCGGTAGGGCCGGATCCCGAAATCCGTCTGCTTGACCGCGAACGTGCCGGTGGCGCGCAACGTGTCCGCGCGTTCCACCAGTCGTACGTCGACCGTCACCTCGCGCGTCGCGCCGACGAGCGAGAGATCGCCGCGGATCCGCAGTCCGTCCTGGATCGGTGTGACGGCCGAGGACACGAACCGAATCTCGGGGTGGTTGGCGACGTCCAGGACGTCGCGGCGCATCGCCGCCGTCACCTTCCGGATCTCCTCCGTGTCAGGCGGCGTGAGCACCTCCAGGCGCTCGCTGGGCACCACGATCTCGACCCGCGAGCGCTCCCGGGCGCCGGGAAAATGGATGATCCGGCCGGCTACCTCCTGCGCGCGTATCAGGTGCTCATGGCCCGCAAACGCGAACAGACCGGACTTCCCCGTCTGAACGTCGAAGCGGCTCTGCGGCAGGAGCACGTACAGGACCGAATCGGGCTGCTGGGCCCGCGCTGGCCGGACGCCCCACAGCGCGATCCAGAGCAGCACGGACATCCGGGTCCTATGCATTCCCGATCGGTGCATCGCTGGAAGCGGGTCGGCCGCTGCGCCGATCGTAGGCCACGATATGCTCCCATTCGCTGGCGTCCGAGCGGGCGACCACGGCCACGACCGGTTCGGTCTCGCTCAGGTTGAAGACTTCGTGCGGTACTCCGGGCTCGATATAGATGAAATCTCCCGCGCTGTTGTCCACGACCTGGGTGAGCCCGGGCCCGTATTCGTGTCGCACCCGGCCTTGCAGGATGTACAGCATCACCTCAAACCCAACGTGAATGTGGGCGCGCGCCACGCCGCCTGGGGGAACGGTGGCGACGTTCATGGACAACCTGCTGGCCCCCACGTTCTTCGCCGACAGCCCGGTCTTGTAGTGAATCCCGTTCCAGTTGCGGACGTTGCCGCCGCCACGAATGACGCGAATCCCCTCGCTACCCTCGACGACGGCCGTGAGGTCCGCTTGCTCGTCGGACACGGTGAGCCTCCTGTGCGCGGTGCGCTCCAATCTTAGCCTCCGTCTGGAGATGGCGCAGCCGGGCCGGATCGGATTTCAGATCATGTCGCAACCGCTATCTTGGTCCGCTATGAGGGAGAACTCCGCCGCTCCCGCGCCGCCGGACCGCGTTTCCGGGCTCTCCACCGCCGCCGCCCGGTGGTCCCGCCCCGACGACGCCCTGCGCCAAACGCAGCTCGACTCCATGAAGCGTCGGGCCACGGGCCTCCTGGCACTGTCGGGCGTGGTGTTCCTGGTGGCGCGGTACTTCGAGGCGCGCTTCCCCTGGCTCGGCTACATCCGGGCGACCGCTGAAGCGTCGCTCGTCGGCGGCCTCGCCGACTGGTTCGCGGTGACGGCGCTGTTCCGCCGGCCCCTCGGACTGCCGATTCCCCACACGGCGATCATCGCGACCCGCAAGGACCGGATCGGCCGGACGCTCGGGACCTTCGTTCAGAATCACTTTCTGGCGCGTGACGTGCTCACGGCCAGGTTGCGCGGCATGCGGGTCGCGGAGCGCGCGGCCCGGTGGATCAGTCAGGTGGAGAACAGTCGTCGTATCGCGCGGCAGGTAGCGGGCGGGCTGGCCAAGACCCTCGAAGCGCTCCCCGACGAGGACGTGCGGGAGCTGGTGCGCGACAGCGTGCGCGCCCGCCTGCACGCGCTGCGCGTCGCCCCCGCGCTCGGCAAGACGCTGTCGCTCGTCCTCGCCGGCAGCCGTCACCAGGAATTCCTCAACCAGGCCGTGCGGCTCGCCGCGCAGGCGGTCCACGACAACCGGGAGATCATCCGCCAGCAGGTCAAAGCGGAGAGCCCCTGGTGGGTTCCAGGGGTCGTGGATGACAAGATCTACCATCGCATCGTGACGGCGATCGAACACCTGTTGCAGGACATCGCTACCGACCCGCACCACCCGCTACGCGCGGCATTCGACACGGCGCTCCGGGATTTCATCGATCGCCTGCAGCATTCCAGCGAGGTCATCGCACGGGCGGAAGCGCTGAAGGAGGAATGGCTCGCGGACCCGGCCTTCGTCGAGCTGTCCACGCGCCTGTGGGAGACGACGCGGCGCGCCATCCTGGGATACGCCACGCGGGCCGACGGCGCGACGCCCGGTCCGCTCGAGCGCGGCATCGCCGCGTTCGGCACCGCGCTGCTTGCCAATGAGGCGCTGCTCGCCGAAATCGACGAAGCGGTGATCGACCTCAGTGTGTCCGTCGTCGAGCAATACCGGCACGAGGTGGCGGACTTGATCGCCCAGACCGTCGCCGCGTGGGACCCGGAGGCGACCGCCGACCGGATCGAGCTGGCCATCGGGCGAGACTTGCAGTTCATCCGCATCAACGGCACCCTGGTGGGCGGCCTGGTCGGGTTGGTGCTGTTCACGATCTCGCGCTTCTGGCGCTGACCTCCGCAGCGCACCCTCTCGCACGTACGCGAGGCAGCATGTCCGAAACATTCGCCGATACCAGCGACGCCGTCCGCCTCTGGGAGCAGTGGCCCGCGCTCTCCGTCGAGGAGCGAGTCGCTCAATTCAAGCAGCTCCCAAGCCACCAGACAGACGAGTTTTTCCTGAGCCTGGAGCCGCTGGAGCAGGCGACCCTGCTCCTCACGCTGCCGCCCGGCGAGCAGCGGCTGTGGCTGCGGTTGCTGCCCCCCGACGATGCGGCCGACCTGATTCAAGAAGGGGCCGTCGAGGAGCGGGAACGGCTCCTCGAGCTGCTGGACGAGGCGACGCGCCAGGAAGTCCGCGCGCTCCTGGCATACGCCGAGGACGACGCCGGCGGCCTCATGAATCCGCGCTTCGCACGCATCCGCCCCGAAATGACCGTGGGCGAGGCGATCCGCTATCTGCGCAAGCAGTCGGCTCAGGTCGAGACGATCTACTACGCCTACGTGCTCGACGGGGAGCAGCGGCTGCGCGGCGTCGTGTCGTTCCGGCAGCTGTTCTTGGCCGCGGAGGATGCCCGCGTGCGGGACATCATGCGCACCGACTTGGTGACGGTCCCGGAACACATGGATCAGGAGCTGATCGCGCGGCAATTCCAACACCACAACCTGCTCGCGCTCCCTGTCGTCCGGCTTCGACCCGGCGAGCGCCTCGGCGCCGCTCGTGGCGACGCTGGTGGACGTCACCGGACTGGTGATCTACTTCACGATCGCGAGCGCGGCGCGTTGTTGTAGCGCCGCCGGCGGTCAGAAGTCTGAGCCAAGAGAACGGGATAGGAGATCCGGGGCGGACGGCCGAGTGGAGCGGGCGTCCGCCTGCTCTCTTACTGCTGCTTCAGCACCCCGGCTAGGCGCGCCGCATCCCCGCGATCGCGACCGCGCCCACCGACCCCGTCTCCGCCTCTTCGGATCTGAGATAGGCGTGCGGGTCGTGATACAGGGCGCCGTCCGGCAGCCACTCGTACAGCGCGCCCAGCTCGCGGCGCACCCGGTCCACGAAGAACTCCGGCAGCTGGTCCGACTCCTGCTCGAAGTAGCGCCGGAACGGGAGGTCGCTGTCGAGCCGGCGGCGCACTTCCGTGTAGTACTTGAGCCGGCCGAACCCTTCCGACGAAATCGCGCGCACCACGTTCATCCACTTCGGGATCGTCGTCCGGTTCGCCCGGAACCGATTCACAATGGCCCGCCAGGAAAACGTGTAATCGGTCAGGCGGATCACCTGGTCGTAGAAGTCCGGCCAGGAATAGTTCTTCGGCTTGACGTTCATCGCGTGATTGTTGTCCAGAAAATGGAACGGAAACCCCAGGACCCGGTTGGCCCGCTGGTATTGCAGGTTCAGCGGGGCCGCCCGTCCGAAGGCCGACAGCAACGAATAGCCCGGAAACGCACCCGGGGTCAGGTCAATGAATCGCTTGGTGAGCTCGAACGGCTCCGGCCCCTCATCTCCGTCGAGGCCGAGCACGAAATTCGTCTGGACGTAGGGGAGGTAGCGCATGATCATGTTCACGTGCTCGGAGACGTCGCGCACCTTGTCGAGCCCCTGCCGCGAGCCGGTCTTCGATTTGTTGCCCAGGTCATACCACGACTCGATCCCCGGCAGCACGGCCTTGAAGCCGTTGCGTCGCAGGCGCTCGAGATGCGGCTCGGACAACAAGGACAAACTGCTCTCGGCGACGAAGTCGATACTGTCCGGCGGTGCGGCCGCCTCGATCGCCTCCATGTAGTCGTCGAACCGCACGCCGAAGTTCGGGTCGTGCCAGCCGACGCGCGGCCGCTTGTGCTTCTGCAACAGGAACTGCAAGTCCTTCGTGATCTCGCCGAAATCCAGGGGCTGGTACGGTACGACCGAGTCGATGCAGAAGCTGCACGTATAGGGGCACCCCAGACTGCCGAGCATGCCCACGAGCTTCAAGGCAGGTGCCTTCCGCAGCGTCGGCTCGATGAACTTCCAGCGCTCGCGCACTCCGGGCAGCGACAACGGCTGGCGCGGGGCCGCGAGGTGCACGCCGAGCGGCCGGTGGCGCGCGCAATCCTGTAACACCTCGCGGATCACGGCCTGATCGGTGAACCCCAGGACGTAATCGAAGTACTTCCGGGCATCCTCGGGATAGCAGCGGGCGTGTGGCCCCCCGAGAACGGTGATCGCGCCACGGGAGCGGAACAGATTGCTCAACGAATAGGCGGCCAGGGAGGCTTCGCTGAACGCGCCAATGAACACGAGGTCGACGTTATCCGGCAGCTCTTCGACGAGGTTCTCGAACCCGGTGTAGCACACGAAGGTCACTTCGTGCCCTTCGGCCTCGCACCACACCCCCACGA
>JBOHST010000156.1:0-6397 GCA_050733375.1 Gemmatimonadales bacterium | reverse complement strand
GGCGGCAGCGATCCGCGCGGCGTCGGGGTGGCGACATAGATCTCCCCGAAGCCACCCTTCCCGATCAGCCGATCCAGGTGATAGGTCCGCCCCGTCTCGGACGAGTACACCGTCGCGCGGGCTCGCGGGGCGGACGGTTTGGCGGGAGATCCGACCAGGACGGTCCCGGGGCGCTGGGCCTGGCGCGACGCCCGGCGAACGGTCGTCCGCCTGGCGCGGGTGACTTTCCGGGTGGCCCGCTTGAGCGTGCGCTCATTCGACATGGTGACTCACCTCGGACCCGCTCGTTTCAAGGGTCGATGGCGGTCGGTGTCAGCAATCTCAGTATGCACCGAGAATATATTGAAGTCGCACGGCTCATACTCTCCCAAGGGGAGAACCAGCCTCATTCTCGACGCAAGTGCGACCGTAGGGAGTCCTTTAGGGCGGGATTTGACGTGTCCCTAAAGGACTGCACGCGCTCGCGCTGCGTGAACGCGGGGGCCCGTTCTCGGAGCGCGTGATCCTATCCTGGTCCGCGACCCCAACGACCTCCTCACGCTACCGTTTGGGGGTCGTGGCGGTCTGGATCGCTGTCGATCGGCGGGGTGCTCGTTCGTCGTCCCATCGAACGAAAGGAGGGCCGAGATCGTGACAGGGGTCTTCGTCTTCGAGGAGCGACCGCCCCCTTCTTCAACGACACCACCAAGTACGTCGTCACGTCGACGCTCACGAATGCGACATGGAGGAATTCGACGATCCTGGGGTCGTACGACCCAGCCGCGATCCGCCGCCTGAAGGACGAGGTCGGCGACCTCTACGTTTCCGGCAGCGGCACGCTGGTCCGGGCGATGCTCGCGGACGGCCTGATCGACGAGCTGCATTTGCTCGTCTACCCGCTGACCCGCGGGCCCGGTCCGCGGCTCTTCCCCGAGGAGGCCGCCCCCAGCAAGCTGTCGCTTGCGGTTTGTGAGTCGTACAAGAACGGTGTGATCTACCTGATCTACCGACCGCAGGAGCATAAGTGAATCGCGACGGTTGACGGGCGGGCGGTGGTTGCGCCAGAGCACGATCTCACGGCAGCTGCCGTCTGGTTCAAGACGCCGGTGCGCGCCGATCGCATCCTTGAAGCCGGCAGCACAGGAGGATCATCCATGGAGGGCTTGTTCGAGGTCAGAAACATCACCGTGTCGATTTATCGCTCACCTGGAGACGTCTACGCCTTCGTCTCCAACGGTGAGAATGTCCCGCGATGGGCGACAGGGCTCGGGACCAAGATCCGACACGTGGGCAGCGAATGGCTCGCGGAAGGCCCGCTTGGCAACGTCCGGGTGAGCTTCGCACCTCCAAACGACTTCGGCGTCGCGGACCACGACGTAGTTTTGGAGACGGGAGTCACTGTTCATAACCCGATCCGGGTCGTTCCCAATGGACCTGGTAGCACCGTGATCTTCACGCTCATGCGGTTGCCGCGCGTTTCTGAACAGCAGTTCAACGAGGATGCGAAGACGGTAAAGCGGGATCTCACGACCCTGAAAGCCCTCCTCGAGCAGCCGTGACGGGGCGGGGTAGACCACCAAGGAGAGCCAAGATGTCCGAACAGCCCCTTCACGACGAAGCGCAAGATCGACGCATCGATTACGTCGAAATGGCCGCAACGAGCATCCCGGACACGAGACGCTTCTACAGAGACGTCTTTGGGTGGACGTTCACGGACTACGGCCCGGATTACACGAGCTTCGAAGACGGCCGGCTCACGGGCGGTTTCTACAAGGCCGAGTCGGCGCGCGCAGGCACCGTCCTGGTCGTCATCTTCGTGCTCGATCTCGCGGCCGCGGAGGAGCGCGTTCGGGCGGCGGGCGGTAGGATTGCGAAGCCGGTGTTCAGCTTTCCAGGCGGCCGGCGCTTTCACTTCGCGGATCCGAGCGGAAACGAGCTCGCGGTCTGGTCGGATCGATAGCCCGCGAGCTGCTTCCTACAGGTCGGGACGGCGGGATTTGACGCGTCCCTAAAGGACTCCCTCTGGTCGCCGGCGGCTTGGCCGCCGGCGTGCCCGGGAGGGCACGAGCGGAGCGGGACGTAGCTTGTGCATCCTCAGTCGGGCCGCCGCGGATGGCCGCGCAGCCGTGCCGTCGCCTCATCGATGCGGCCGGTGTACGCCCGCACGGCCTCACCGGGCGCTCGCCGCGGCAGGACGAAGTGGAGATCGTCGGGCCGCGAGCTCGCCCCGTGTGCCTCGACCGCCGCTTCGAAGCGCTCTACGGCCGAGAGCAGGTTCACGAGATCTTCCCCATCCTCGGCTCCGGTCACGGCGATGCCACGTCCCCGCAGGCGCGCCGTCACTTCCGCCACCGCCGCCGCACGCTCCTTGGCGCGTGCTTCGTCCTGGTCCATGGGACCTCACGCCCCCTGCTGTTGCGTCGTGACTCGCTGCCGTATGGCACCGAGATGATACGCCGTGTGCGCGATCGTACCGATCGCGACGCCCAGCGCGTCCTCGTCCCACACGGCGTGAACTTCCACCGCGATGAGCATACTATCGTACTCGCGGCGATGCGGGCCGACTCGCTCGCCGACCTGGTGCACATGGCCACGAGACTCGACCTGGCATCTTCGAGGCACCAATCTCGACCCGCACCACCCCTGCCCCCTTGGTGCACGCCACCGGACGAGGTCGAGGGAGACTCGCTCCGGAACGGAGCGGGAGACAGGGGGCGCGGCCGAGCGGTCGAGACGCTGGCCCGACACCTGCCTGGCCGCCTGCCACTCGGCCATCATTTCCGGATCGTTTCCGAACCGATAGCGCGTGATCCCGTCGATCACCTTGACCTGCAACGCCAGCTGGGTCGTGAGCACCGCGAGCTCGGCGGTGGCGCCAATGTGATCGCGCCGGGCGGTGATTTGCGCCTCGATCGCGGCTTCAATGTCCGCGACCATTCGGCCCAAGTCCTCGAGAAATGCCGGTGCCTTGACCAGCAGCGCGCGCTGATGTTCCGCGGTGGCCTGGAGCGCCTTGACGCAGGTGAGGAAGGCAAGTGGTGTTCGCGTTGGTGGCGGGACGCTCGAACCCGACCTGCCCCTGGTGTTGGCGCGCCGCGCTCGCCGCAGGGCGGACCAGGAGCTGGCCGTTGCTCACGCTCCACGTGATGGGACGGCTGAAGATCGGGGCCCGGTCAGCCCGCGCAGTGAGGCGAAGACGTTGAGGTTGTCCCCGATCGCCACCGCCCGGCGGTCCGCGGCGAGCCGGCGGCCCGCAGCGGGATACGGAGGCGGCGGGTTGCCAGTGGACGCGATCACCGTTCCCCGCATCCCGGGGTGAATGGTGCACTCGTACGCGAACGTTCCCGCCGTCGTGAAAGTGCGGGTCACCGCCGTGTCGGTATTGAAGCCCGCGATATCGGCGGGGCGTCCGGGAGTGGCGGTGAACGTGACGTTGTGGGGCACGGCGCCGAACTCCCAGGTGATGGTCCCGTTCACGCCGACGGTGGTCTGGCCTGGTTGAAAGGTCAGGCTCGGCGTGGCCTGGACGACGCCGGCACGGGGAGCGGGCGCTGCCGGCCCGTCGGAGCAGGCCAACACCGCCGGTAGCAGCGCGACTATCACGAGACGCATGGGTGTCCTCCCGTGTTGATGGGTGAAGGATACTAGTTTGATATTAAACTATGATGGCCAGCGGAAAGTTCCGGCCGGGGGAGACCACCCCCGAGCTAGCGGCGGCAGGAGGAGAGGAGGGAGGGGTGGAAACTCGGCCCGCGGGTCACCAGGAGCGGCCCAGGCCGAGCTTCCGGCACAGGCGCCCGAGCTCCCCCTGTTCAGCGGCGGTCAAGGGCGCCAGCTCGCGGGTGATGGCTGCGGCGTGCGTCGGGAAAAAAGCCCGCATGAGCGCCCGTCCCGGCGGAGTGAGATGGAGAATGCTCTGGCGGCCGTCCGCCGGGTGGGCCCGGCGCGTGATGAGGCCGCGGCGCGCGAGGTGGCGGACGACGATGGTGATGTTGCCTTTCGACAGAAGCAGCTTGCGTCCGACGTCGCGCTGGTTGAGCGGCCCAATGTGATACAGCGCTTCGAGAATGCCGAACTGGGTGGGCGTGAGCCCACGCGCGGCGAGGTGGCGCTCGAGACGGGCCCGCACGGTGTCCGTCGCGCGCAACAGCTTGATGAACGTATCGAGCGCGCGCGCTACCGCGGCCTTCCGCCCTTGCCGAGCAGTCATTGCCTGGTCCTCTCCCGAGAGCCGCCCGTTCGCGCGCAATGAGTTAGCACGCTCGGGGGAATTCCGTGAGGGGGCCCGGGACGCTCCCGTTGGCATGCGGGGCCCGCCCCTCTATTGTTGGTTTGATATCAAACTAATCTTACGAGTGCGCCCTATGCCGGTCAAATCCCGTGTCCAGAAGCTGATCCGTCGTACCCGATCTCGCCGACCTGGCGGCCGGCGCCGGGTGGCGACTCCATAGCCGCACGGCGAGTCTGCTGGCGGTCGCCGGGGGCCGGCCGTTCGCTTGGACGAGCACCGCAGTGAAGGCATCGCATGGCTCGAAGCGTTCGCGGGAACTTCCTCGACCTTCAACGGCTGCTTGGGTCCATGGTAACGAACGCCGCGCATACTGGCAGGCAGCCCGCTTAGGGCCGTACAGTAAACCGAGCTGTGTCGGTTGCGAGTGGATCCAGCGGCACATGGGCCCAGCCTGCGAGAACGGCTATCACCCTGTGGGTGCCGGGCGCCAGTCCCTGGACCACAAACTCTGTTTGCCCGCGGCCCAGATGGAGGATGCCCGTGACTCCTGAGGGAATCGTGTCGCTGGGTGGCGTGAGCGTCCGGTCAATGAACAAGTGGTGGTGTGCGGTGCCTGATCGCTCCTCGCTGGCGGGCGCAATCTCGACCCCGGCGGCGGCGAGTACTATACGAACGTCAGGGCCGTTCACGACTGCCCCATCAACCGGCTCGACGATGTCCACCCGAGCCGGGCCTGCTCGGGTGCACGCCAGCGCGGCGAGGAACGCGCAGGTACGCCACCCGGCAACCGTGGCTCCGCCCCGGGTGGCCATAGGCACTTCGTACCGCAAGACGCTCGGCACCGGCCGGCGACGTCCTTTCTTGAGAGCCCCATCACAACCGCTACCGCGCTGGCGTGCAGGACTCGTCCAACGCGGCCTTGAGATCTGCTGCGATCGCCTCAGGCCCGACCCTCGAATGTGCCGACGTTGCAGCATGTGCGCCAGCCGGCCGTCCTTGAAGAGCCCGATCTGCGGCGACGAAGGCGGATAGCCCACAAAATAGCTACGGCCCCCATCGTGCCCCCGCCCGCGGCGCCTACTTTCCGCGCCCCTGCGTCACTTCCCGGGCTTCACCCCCTTCAAAGTAGGCAGAGTTTTTCATCGTGTAGCTCGCCCACTTCTCGGGTACATCCGCTTCGGGGAAGATGGCGGTTACCGGGCACTCAGGCTCGCACGCGCCGCAGTCGATGCACTCATCTGGGTGAATGTAGAGCTGGTCCGGTCCCTCGTAGATACAGTCCACCGGACACACATCCACGCGTCCTCTATCCAGCACGCCGATACAGGGCTCGGCAATGATAAACGTGCGGGGAGTTGATCGTGACCACATCACAGACGCGCACCAGCGGCTCGGCCGTCGGATGGAAGGTCACGTTTAGCTCTTGTTCGACACTGGCCGGCAGCCGATGCCGATCGGTGTAGTGCAACTTGACGTCGAACGGCTTGAGCCGGCGTAGGACCGCCGTGCCGATGCGCCCGGCGCCCACCGTGCCGACCGCCATCCCTTCCACATCGTAGGAGCGGGACACGCAGTCCGCGATGTTCCAGCCACCGTTGACCACCCACTGATACGTCGGGATGTAGTTGCGCACCAGGCAAGAATGATTATCACGACGTGTGACTGCGTGTCCCCATCGAGCTGCTCCCCATGGCTCGCCATACCACCGCTCTCCCCTCGTTCGACCTGTGCCCTGTTGAGCCCGCAACAGAAGGTCTTCACGATCGAGGTATAGGCTCGCGATGATCGTACCCGAGCGGTGGATGATGTGGCACTCGATCCGCCGGAAGTGGGCTACCGAACGAAAGGGCTACCCGGTGCGGGATGTGATGGAAGCCGGGGCTGGAAGAACGAGGAGACGTTGCCTGCGCTCTTACCAGCAGCCCGACGCCGAGGCGGTGCGGCAGGTGGTGTTGAACCCAACGCAGTGGATTGTGAGCCACTGAGACCGGGTGGGTTGCCGTGGTATATTGCAGCGGGAGGTGTCCAATGAAGTACAAGATCGCGTTACAGAAGACGGATGAAGGCTACAGCGTGTCGGTCCGGGACTCCCCGGCTGCTGGTCGCAGGGAGCGACGGAAGAAGAGGCGCTGGAGAACATCCGGGACGCCATCGGCGAGTACCTCGCCGCCCGCGAAGACCTGCTGC
>JBOHST010000155.1:0-4465 GCA_050733375.1 Gemmatimonadales bacterium | reverse complement strand
AGCAGGACGAGGTGTTTGGCGTGCCGCGCGTATTCCACCGCGCTGATCACCGACACGTCGAGCTCGCCCGCCACCAGCAGATCGTTCAGCTCGGCGGGCGTCCCCGTCACGATCTCGGCGGGCACCGACACGAGGCCCCGATCGATCGCGCCGTAGATCGGATAGCAATTGATATAAGGGATGCGGCCGAGTCTCATTGTTCCGCGCGCCCTTCAGGGCGCCTCGCGCCAGCGCCGAGCGGCCGCTTCCGCGGCCGACTGGGATGTCGGTTCATTCGGCCCCGTCCACCACGTTGGCAAGCACCGGGAGCGGTTTCCGCCCGGCCCGAGCCTGCGCGTGCGCGCGATGCTCGATCTGGAACGTCGGTCCCTCGGGTCCCTGCGACCGCACGACACTCCGTCCGGGGACCCAATCCTCGAACGTGCGCACCGGCTGGTACAGCGAATCGCGCTCGACGGGAGTCTTCTCCGCCCCGCGGATCAGGCCCACGATCTGGTCGTACGACAGCCACATCGGCGTCCCGGCGCCGGCCTCGTGGTACACGCGCTCGAATACCACCGTCCCCTCGAGGTCGTCGCAGCCGAAGCTGAGCGCGACCTGGGAGATGAACGGCGTCACCATCGGCCAGTGGGTCTTCACGTGGGGAATGTTGTCGAGCACCAGCCGCCCCACCGCGACGTTCTTCAGGTCGTCGAACCCGGTTGTGGCGGTGCCGGTGCGGCCCAACGCCTCCCCCAGCTCGTTATGGTCCGGGTGGTAGGCCAGCGGGATGTAGGTGAGGAAGCCGCCGGTGTCATCCTGCAGAGCGCGCAGCTGCAGCAGGTGATCGACCCGGTCCTCGAGCGTTTCGACGTGCCCATACAGCATCGTGCAGTTCGACGGGATGCCGAGCCCGTGAGCCTCACGGTGCACCGCGAGCCACTCTTCGCCGGTGAGCTTGCGGTCGGCGATCGTCGCGCGCGCCGCCGGGCTGAACACCTCGGCGCCGCCGCCGGGCAGGCTCGTCACCCCGGCTTCGCGCATCGCGACCAACACCTCGCGGATCGACAGCTGCTCGAGCTTCGCCAGATGCGCGACCTCGACCGCCGTCAGCGCCTTGATGTGGACGGTGGGGTGCCTAGCCTTGAGCCCGCGGAACATGTCGAGGTAATAGTCGAGCCGCAGCTTGGAATGCAGGCCGCCGACGACGTGAAACTCGCGCGTCGGGTTGTCGCGCGCGGCATCCGCTTCGGCGAACACCTCGTCCAGACTGCGGGTGTAGGCGCCGTCTTCCTGCGGCATGCGGGCGAACGAGCAGAACACGCAGGTGTTGCGCAGCACGCACACGTTGGTCGGGTTGATGTGCTGATTGGCGGCGAAAAACACCCGGTCGCCGTTGCGGCGCGTGTTCGCCAAGTCGGCGAGGCGCCCGATCGTGAGCAGGTCGTGCGAGGCGAACAGAGCCAGCGCGTCCGAGCGGTCGAGCCGCGCGCCGCGCTCGACCTTGACCGCGACGGCCTGGAGCGCGGGATCCGAGACCTGGGCCATCATGGGAGCAGGTCGAAGGTCCACGCGGGCGTCGGCGACCCGGGGACGACGACATGGGCCGCGCCACGGACGTCGTCGACGGCCACCACTCCGTAGAAGCAGGTCCCGGTCATCGGCGCCGAGCTGCAATCGTCGGGCGTGGCGAGCACACCCTGCAGCGTCAGGGTGGCGGCGTCGTAGACGAGGAGCGCCAACACCATCGGGTTCGCGGCGGCCACGAGCAGACGGCCGCCCCCGCTCGCCGAGTAGGCCAGGCTGAACGAGCGGAAGTTGTCCGGCAACCCCACCAACCCCGCCAGGATCTGTCCCGTGGTGGCGTCCACGGCCACGAGGGTATCGGCATCGAAGTAGCCGCCCACGGCAAACAACCGCGTCCCGTCCGGCGAGAAGGCGATCCCCTCGGTGCCCTGCAGCGGCAGCGTGAACGCCGTATCACCCGTGGCGTTGTCGAACACGGGCACCCGCCCCTGCGCGACGTTCACCGCCATGGTGGTGCGGTCGCCGCGGGGCGACAAGAACACCGCCCACGGGGACTCGGTGGGGGTGGAGAATCGCGGCAGGCAACAGGGATCAGTCTCGGCGCGAACGCTGGACGTGTGGCTCGTCGTGAAGAGCCAGATGCCGGGGCTCAGCTGCGCGACCTGACGGACGAATCCCGTCCCCACGAACGGAACGGTTCCGACGATCGCCGGCGGCGACGTCAACAGCGAGGCGAGCCGCACCGAATCGGTGGAATCGCGCACGGAAAACGCTCCGTCCGGTGTGCTCGGGCTGAGGCCATACACCACGTTGCTCGGGCCCACCACCGTGGTGAACGTCTGGCCCACACCCGAGACGAGGTCGATGCGTCCCACCGGCGTCCACTGGATCCCGTCGGTGTTGCCGAGGACCATCGGGTGATCCGCCGAGTCCGCTACGAGCAGCTCGCTCGCGAGGGCCGGCGCCAGGTTGCGCCGCTCCCGAAAGCCGTACCGCTGCACGCTCGCGACGCTGTCCACACGGCCCTCGTGCGCGAGCGACAGGGTCACGGGACCGCTCGCGCCCCGCGGCAGCGTCACCTGGACCGTGGAATCGGTCGCGCGCACGGCGGCAAGCGTCTCGGCGGCGACGACGATCGGGGGCAGCGGATTGCGGCCGACGAAGTACGGCGAGCCGAGCGTCACCGTGCCGCCGCTCCATTGGGCGGCGGGACTCACGGTGAATGTCGGCAGCGGGAGCGACTGGGTCGGATCGGAGCAGGCAACGCCCGACAGGAGAGCAGCAGCGGCCGCAAGCGGCCGCGCGCGCGCCGTCACGGCGCGTGGCGCACGGCCAGCGTCACGTTGTGTCCGCCGAAGCCGAACGAGTTGGAGAGCGCCACGTCGACGCGGCGCTTCACGGCTTTGTTGGGCGCCGCATCGAGATCGCAGGCCGGGTCCGGGGTGATCTGGTTGATGGTCGGCGGGATCACGCCGTGATGCACCGCGAGCGCGCACACTGCGAACTCGAGCGCCCCGGCCGCGCCCAGCAGGTGGCCGGTCATCGACTTGGTCGAGCCGAACACGAGCTTCCGCGCCTGGTCGCCGAACACGCTCTTCACCGCGGCGGTCTCGGCGGCGTCGCCGTGCGGCGTCGAGGTGCCGTGCGCGTTGATGTACTCCACCTGCTCGGGGTGGATGCCGCCGTCCTCCATCGCGAGCCGCATGGCCCGTTGCGCGCCCTCGCCGTCGGGCGATGGAGCGGTGATGTGGTAGGCATCGGCGGTCATGCCGTAGCCCACCATCTCGGCGTAGATCTTGGCGCCGCGCTTCTTGGCGTGGTCCCAGTCCTCGAGGATCACCGCGCCGGCGCCGTCCCCCATCACGAACCCGTCGCGGTCCTTGTCGAACGGTCGGCTCGCCGTGGCCGGATCGTCGTTCCGCTCGGACAGCGCCTTCATGTTGGCGAAGCTCGCGATCGCCAGGGGCGTAATGGCGGCCTCGGAGCCGCCCGCGATCATCACGTCCGCCTCGTTGTGTTGAATCAGCCGGAACGCGTCTCCCACCGAATGCCCCGAGGTGGCGCACGCCGACACCGTGCAGTAGTTCGGGCCCTTCGCGCCGTAACGCATCGACACGACCGCCGACGCGACGTTGGCCATGAACATCGGCACGAAGAACGGCGACACGCGGCCCGGTCCTTTTTCGAGGTAGGCGCGCATGTTCTCCTCGAACGTCGCGATCCCACCCGTCCCGGTGCCGATGATCACCCCCACGCGCTGCAGGTCGACCTGGCTCCAGCTCTTCTCCAGGCACGCGTCGGTCACCGCCTGCACCGCCGCGCCCATGGCGAACTGGGCGAAGAGGTCGTAGCGGCGGATCTCCTTCTTGTCGAGGTAAAGGCCCGGGTCGAACCCCTTCACCTCGCACGCGAACTTGACCGTCAGCTGCGCCGGGTCGAAGCGCGTGATCGGTCCGGCGCCGGAGCGGCCCGCCACCATCGCGTCCCACGTCGCTGCGACGGTGTTGCCCAGGGGGGTGACCAGCCCGATGCCCGTGACCGCGACGCGCCGCTTCACGAAGTGCCGCCCCTCACTTCCCCATCTTGTCGTGCAGGTACTTCATCGCGTCACCGACGGTGCGCAGCTTCTCCGCCTCCTCGTCGGGGATGTCGATGTCGAACTCCTTCTCGAAGGCCATCACCAGCTCGACGGTGTCGAGGCTGTCGGCGCCGAGATCCTCCATGAAGCTCGCTTCCGCCTTGAGCTTGTCGCGCTCGACCCCGAGCTCTTCGACGATGATGTCCTTTACTTTTTCCTCGAGCTGCTTCATGTCCATTGCCATGTTGACCCTCGCCTGGGAGGTTGGAAGGTTCGAGGTCACATCACCATCCCGCCGTCGACCACGAGCACCTGACCCGTAATGTAGCTCGCGAAGTCGGAGGCGAGAAAGAGCACGGCGCCGGCGACGTCCGCCGCCGT
>JBOHST010000154.1:0-3717 GCA_050733375.1 Gemmatimonadales bacterium | reverse complement strand
CGCCGCAGACGCCGACGGGTGCGGCGGATGCGAGCCGGGGGATTCGTGAATTCGTCGTTGGCACGGGCGGGACCGACTTCTACCCATCCGGTACTGCAATCGCCAACAGCCAGGTGCGCAACACTGGCACCTGGGGTGTGTTGAAATTGACCCTGACGTCCAACGGGTACTCCTGGCAGTTTATCCCCGTGGCGGGACAAAGCTTCACCGATTCGGGCTCCGGCACCTGCCACTGACCACTACGTGTCGGGGCGTCTCCGCAGCGCAGCCTGAAGAGCGGCACCGAGCAGCCACCCTGCGCCGGCACCGGCAAGCTGAGACGCGGGCGCTCGGGGAAGTCCAGCGCGGCCGGGCAGGATAAGCAAGCCGGCGACCACAATACCTGCCGCAAGCAACGTTTCCGGACGTTTCCTGGCCCATAGGCCCACAGGGATCACCATGGCTCCTACCCACGCCGCCCCGAGAAGCTGCTGGAGCCAGTGCGGAAAATGCTCGGGGAATAGCAGCAGCGCCCAACCGCTGCCGATGGTGTAGCCGAGATTGCACGCGCCCGTTCCGTTCAGCATCAAACAGGTGCCGCCCACCGTCAGGCGGGCCTCGATGACCATGGTGTCGCCAGCAGCAATGCCGACGAGGGCACCGCGTAACCGCACATCGGGCTGATCGAGCCGCCATTCCGCCGCGTGGGTGCGGTACCGCAGCACCAGATCGTCGCGGTCCGGGCCGATCAGCAGGACTTCCCGTTCCTTCTCATCCACGATCACGAACAGCGGGCCGAGCGTTCGTACGCGCGGACCGGCGATGGCCTCGATGTGTAGCGGCGCGCCGGCGCGCAGCAGGCCACGAACATCCACGCGTTGGGGGATCTCTCCCGCGCCCAGGGGGACCGATCCAAGGGTCACGTAGAGACCCCGGGCGTGATACCACGCGAGCTGGGGGATGTTGGGGGTCCACCAGGCTCGGTACGTAAAAAGGGGAAACATAGGGGCCAGGAGCCGGGCCGAAAGCCCGTAGACCAGAACAGCCACGACGCTTGCGGCGACCGATAGACGGGCCGCGGTCCGCTCACTGGATGCCAGGCTACGCAACCCGACGTGCGCCACGAGCTGGCCGATGGCCGCGCCGATGGTATTGAAGCACACGTCGCCCAAGCTCGGATCCCGTCCCGGAATCACCAGTTGGGCAAATTCGATCGCGATGGAGAGAATTGCCGCGTAGCCGATCCAGCGGAGCCCGGAGCGTCCCATCAGCGCCAGGGCGAGGCCGAGCGGGGCGAACAGAATCACATTGACGAGAGCGTCTGCGTTGCCGCGCGAGCCACACAGGATGCACGCGATGAAGTCCGGATCGCTTCCCGCGTCCATTGGCGTGAGAGTGGCGCCGAGAATGAACAGCAGGGCGGTAACGACCCCGAGCCGGGGGATGGTTGCGGCGGTGATCGGACCCCTCATGAGTTGGTGATGCGAGCCCTATCGTATTGGCAGGGATGAATTTATCCTGTAGCTGGGACCCCGTGCTTAGGCGCCCCAGGGTCCGAATCTTGCTCCGGTTAAGCGGGTTTGAGCTTGGGGTTCAGCTGTTCAGGTGCTGCGGACACGCCACATGCACGTGTCGCCAGGAACGGACCGGCGACTCCGAGGTGATATGGGGGGAATCGTGAAGCGGTCCCTGCGGGACAGGACTCGCAGGGCCCTGGTGTGTGTTGCCTGGCTGGTTGCTTGCCGGTCGGACGCTACGGACCCGAGCTTGGTGCAGCTGGTCTTCAGCGCCCAGCCGACCAATGTCACGGCCGGCGTTACGATCACTCCCCCCATTCAGGTGACCGCCCTCGATGCCAACGGAAACGCGGTGGCGCGGTTCACGGGAAACGTGGCCATCGCCATTGGTGCGAACCCTGGTGGTGGGGTGCTCTCGGGAACAACGACCGTTGCGGCGATTGCCGGGGTCGCCACGTTTTCGGACTTGAACATCGACAAGACCGGGGCCGGCTATTCCTTCCAGGCCACCGCGGAGGGTCTCACCTCGCCGTTTAGCACCGCGATCACCGTGACGCCGGGGGTCGCGTCCCAGCTCTCCTTCAATGCCCAGCCATCCAACACTACGGCGGGGTCTGCGATCGCCCCGTCGGTTCAGGTGACGGCGCGCGATGCCTTCGACAACCTCGCCACGGGCTTCGGCGGCCTGATTTCGGTCGCGATCGGGACCAATGCTTCCGGTGGAATCCTGTCCGGTGCGACGAGTCAGAACGCCACGGCCGGGGTCGCCGCATTTGGGAACCTGAGCATCGACAAAGCAGGCGTCGGGTACACGCTCACGGCGACCTCCGGCAGCCTCTCGACGGCAACCAGCACCGGATTCACGATCACCGCGGGGGCTGTTTCCGCGTCGCTGTCGACGTTGATCGCCTCGGCCGGCTCCATCACGGCGGGTAGCAGCACCTCGACGATTACCGTCACTGCCAAAGATGCGATCGGGAACCCGATCCAGGGCGCCGCGGTCGTTCTGGCAGCCACCGGGTCGGGTAACGCGTTGACCCAGCCTGTGGGCACCACCAACGCGAGTGGGGTGGCCACTGGAACACTCGCGTCGACGATGGCTGAATCGAAGACGGTATCGGCGACCATTGCTGGCGTCGCCATCACGCAGACGGCGACGGTGCTCGTGGACCCGGCGGCGGCCAGCGTGCTCGTCTTCATAGGGCAGCCTTCCACGGCCGGCGCCGGAGTGGCGATCAGTCCGGCGGTGCAGGTGACGGCGCACGACCAGTTCGGGAACATCGCGACCAGTTACGCGGGCCTCGTGAGCATCGCGGTGGGTGCCAACCCGAGTGGCGGCGTTTTGTCGGGCGACGCCGCCCAGGTGGCGGTGGCCGGCGTGGCGAGTTTCCTCGACCTCAGGATCGACAAAGCCGGAACGGGTTACACCTTGGCCGCATCTGGGGTGGGGCTCAGCGCGGGCACGTCGGATGCGTTCGCCATCACGGTCGGCGGTGTCTCCGCTTCACAGTCCACGGTGAACGCAGCGCCGACCGCCATCACGGCGAGCAATGGGTCGAGCAGCTCGACGATCACGGTCATCGTCAAAGACGCCTTCGGCAACGCCATCCAGGGCGCCGCGGTCATTCTCGCAGCCACCGGGTCGGGTAACGCGTTGACCCAGCCTGTGGGCACTACCAACGCGAGTGGGGTGGCCACCGGAACCCTCGCTGCGACGATGGCTGAATCGAAGACGGTATCGGCGACCATCGCTGGGGTCGCCATCACGCAGACGGCGACGGTGCTCGTGAACCCGGCGGCAGCCAGCGCACTCGTCTTTACAGGGCAGCCTTCGACGGCCGGCGCCGGAGTAGCCATCAGCCCGGCGGTGCAGGTGACCGCGCTCGACCAGTTCGACAACATCGCGACCGGATTCAGCGCGGACATTATCGTGGCCATCGGCACCAACCCGGCTGGCGGTTCCCTGACAGGCTCGACCACTCACCCTGCGGTGGCAGGCGTTGCGGCTTTCACTGACCTCAGCATCGACAAGGCGGGGACGGGTTACGCCTTGGCCGCATTTGGGGTAGGGCTCAATGCGGGCACGTCGGATGAGTTCGACATCACGGTCGGCGGTGTCTCCGCTTCACAGTCCACGGTGAACGCAGCGCCGACCGCCATCACGGCGAGCAATGGGTCGAGCAGCTCGACGATCACGGTCATCGCCAAAGACGCCTTCGGC
>JBOHST010000153.1:0-3464 GCA_050733375.1 Gemmatimonadales bacterium | reverse complement strand
GGGGGCGATACGCGAGGAACGCCAGATCGCGCTCGCGGCACAGCGGCAGCTCGCGCTCTTCGACATCCCGGTCGAACAGGTTGTAGGCGGCCTGGTAGGAAACGACCGGAGCGAGCTCGAGCGCCCGCTGGATTTCCATGTGAGTCGCGTTGCAGAGACCGATGGCGCGTGCTTTCCCTTCCTCCTGCAGCTCGTGCAGGGTCTCGAGCTGCCACTCCCAACGCTGCAGCGTTTCATGGAGCTGCACGAGGTCCACGTAGTCCGTGTCGAGACGCCGCAGCGAATCCTCGAGCGAGCGCCGCGGGTCGTCGCGCGGCCCGACCTTGGTCGCGAGGGCGACGCGGTCCCGGTGGGGCTTCAGCGCGCGGCCCAGCAGGCGCTCGGAATCGCCGTCGCCGTACGTCGGCGCGGTATCGAAGAAGGTGACGCCGCGCTCGTGTGCCAGCAGGAGCGCGGCCAGCCGCTCGGCTTCGTCGCCGGCGTCGCCCCAGCCCGATCCGCCTACGGCCCATGTGCCGAAGCCGACGGCCGGCGGGGTCCCGCCAAAAAGAAGGGGCCCGAAGTTCATCCGGGCCCCCTCGTGCATCGAGCGTGATTCAGGCGTGGCAGGTGGGAACGAGCTCACTCGTCTCGACGATTTCGTGACGATGGCAGCTCGGCACCAGCTCCTGAGTCTCGATGATCTGCATCGTTGCCTCCTCGAAGATTGAGGTGTGTGAACCTGGTCGGAAAACCATACGGGTTGCCGGAACAACCGTCAACCCGTAAGTCTCCCATGTGTGAAACCGACAACGCGCTCCAGGGTTCCATGATCCCCGTTCAGGTGTTGCTGACGGAAAACGCTATCGCCGAGGACTTCGTGTCGTCGTTCGCGGCTCGACGGCTCGCCGAGAAGTTTTTTTACTGGTTTCCGCTGTCCGTGCGGGCCTGGCTCGCGCTCTGCTCCGATGGCGCGTACCGGAATTTCGTTCGCTCCCGTTCACTCATCTCGCAGTCCGCCAAAGACTTGGGGCGACACATCCGGAGCGCGTCGCTGGAGGTGTTGAGTCTCGGGTCAGGGCAAGGTGACAAGGACCTGATCCTCATCAGGTCCCTGGTGGAGCAAGGGATACGGGTGCGCTATGTGCCCGTGGACGCGAGCCAGGCGCTGCTCGAGATGGCCTGCGGCGGAGCGCTGGCGGCGGGGATCTGGGCCCGGGCCATCAAGGCCGACGTTACGCACCCGGACCATTTGGCCGCGCTGGCCCCGGAGGGAGACACGCCACCGCGCCTCGTGCTGCTGCTCGGCAACACCCTGGGAGCGTTCGATCCGCTCGCCGAAGCCCGCGCGCTGCGCGCGCTGTTGCGGGCGGAGGATCTGCTGGTGGTGGACGGCGAGATCTACGCCGGCGACCAGACCGTGGCGGGCTACGACAATCCCCTGAACCGGCGCTTTGCCTGGGCGCCGCTGCACGCGGTGGGGATAGGGGAAGCGGACGGAACCATCGTGTTCGAGGACGTCACCGACGACCGGCTCGCGGGGCTGCACCCGTTGCGCAAGCACTTTCACGCCGCCCGCGATGTCGCGGCCCGGTTGGGCGGTGAGACGCTGGAGATTCGTGCCGGGGAGCGGCTGGAAATGAACCACTCCTACAAGTACGGAGCCGACGCCTTCCTCCAGGTCCTCGGTGATGCAAGGCTTGCGGTGCGGTGGCGCGCCTTGAGCGATGACGGGCGCTTCCAGATGGTGCTGGCGGGGTCGAAATGACGGCCGTCCTGGAAGTGCGTGGGGCGAGCTTCCACCTTCCGGGAAGGGAGAAGGGGGAGGGGGGAAGCGGGAGCAGGGCGTTGGTGTCCGACGTGAGCTTCGAGGTGGGCGCCGGCGAAACGCTCGTCCTGCTAGGGCGAAGCGGATCGGGAAAGACCACCACCCTGAAGCTCGTCAATCGATTGCTCGAGCCAACGGAAGGGGAAATCCACGTCGCCGGCCGAACGACCAGCGAGGCTGACCCGCACCGCCTGCGGCGCGGGATCGGGTACGTGATCCAGGACGTCGGACTGTTTCCCCATTTCACCATCGAGCAAAACGTCGGCCTCGTGCCGCGGCTGGAAGGCTGGACACCCGACCGGGTCGCGGCCCGCGTGCGGGAGTTGTTGACCCTGGTCGGGCTCGATCCCGACCGCTTCGCCGGACGTCGCCCGCACGAGCTGTCGGGCGGCCAGCGCCAGCGCATCGGCGTGGCACGCGCCCTTGCGGCCGATCCTCCGCTATTGCTGATGGACGAGCCGTTCGGGGCCCTGGACCCCATCACCCGCGTCGAGCTGCAACGCGAGTTCAAGCGGCTCGAGGAGCGGCTCCGCAAAGCGGTGGTGTTCGTGACGCACGACGTGCGCGAGGGACTGCTGCTCGGCACCCGTATCGGTCTGATGCACGAGGGACGGCTCGTGTTCCTGGGGCCGCCGCAGGAGTTCCGCCAGTCGGCGCACCCGGAGTGCCGGGCGTTTCTGGAGGCCGCGGCGTGAGCCTGCTCGCTTTCTATGCCCGCAACTCCCGGGAAGCGCTCGGCCTGCTCGGCGAGCACCTCTTTCTCGTCGTGATATCGACGGTCGTGGCCGTGGCGATCGGCGTCCCGCTCGGCATACTGCTCACACGCCGTCCCGGTTGGCGCCGGCCCATCCTGGGATTCGCCAACGTCTGTCAGACGATCCCGAGTCTCGCGCTGTTCGGGTTTCTCATTCCCCTGCCGTTCATCGGTGGAGTGGGGGCGCGAACGGCGATTGTCGCGCTCGTGGTCTACGCGCTGCTCCCGATCGTGCGCAACACCTACACGGGCATCGCGAATGTCGATCCGGCGGTCCGTGAGGCCGGGCGTGGGATGGGCATGACGGACCGAGAGCTGCTCGTGATGGTCGAGCTGCCGCTCGCAGCGGGGGTCATCTTTTCAGGGATTCGGGTTGCTACGGTGATCGGCGTCGGCGTAGCGACGATCGCGGCGGCGGTCGGCGCCGGCGGCCTCGGCGTGTACATCTTCCGCGGCGTGTCGGTGGTCGACGACACCCTGATCCTCGCTGGGGCGTTGCCGGCGGCGCTGCTCGCGCTCGCGGCGGACGGACTGCTCGGGCTGGTCGAGCGGAGGTTTGCGTGGCGCTGATGCGCGGCCCTTCAGGGCACGGACTGGGAGCGCTGATCTCGCTGCTGCTCACGCTGTCTTCCTGTGGGCGCGGTGACCGCATCGTTGTCGGAGCGAAGAACTTCACGGAATCCGACCTGCTCGCCGAGATTGTGGCACAGCAGATCGAGCGACGCACCGGACTGCCCGTGGGGCGGAAGCTGCACCTCGGCGGCACGTTCGTGTGCGATCGGGCGATCAAGTCGGGTGACATCGACCTGTACGTGGAGTACACGGGCACGGCGTATACGGCGGTGCTGAACCACTCGCCCGGCCCCTCGGCCGACAGCGTGTACCAGGCCGTCGCCGACGAGT
>JBOHST010000152.1:0-6121 GCA_050733375.1 Gemmatimonadales bacterium | reverse complement strand
ATTGTAGGGGTTGCAGGTCGGGGACTCCCCTGACCTACGCCGGCGGGCGCGGGCCCGTTTCAGATCACCTCGGGCGCCGCATATTTCAGCATGGGCTCGGCACCAAGGGTCTTTCTGTTGTCGCCCGCAAACTGCGTGGGCAAGCGGGCCCAGGTGCTGTTGGGCGGGCGGACGACCCCGTTGGCGATGAGGCTTGCGGATGGCGGGGTTCCGCTTGGGGAAGTGTTCACGTTCATGAGCAGTCTGTACTTCCGCGGCAAGCTCGCGTATGCCGAGGTCTTCGGGGCGCCGCCACCCGACTGGCCAGGTGCGCTGGTGATCGCCCCGGGTCGGGGGCTCGTCCCCGCCGAGCTCGTGATTCGCACACCCTACCTCCAGGCCATGGCGGCCGTCCCGGTTGATCCCGAACACCCGGGCTTCAGCGAGCCGCTCGTTCGAGACGCGCGGCGACTCGATCGTGTCCTGGGCATCGACGGTCGCGCCGTGCTGCTCGGCAGTGTCGCCACGGACAAATACGTGGCGCCCCTCATGCGGGTCTTCGGCGATCGTTTGTATTTCCCGGCCGCGTTCGTAGGACGCGGCGACATGAGCCGGGGCGGGCTCCTGTTACGGTGCGCGCGGACGGCGACGCCATTGGAGTATGTCCCAGTCCACGGAGCGGTGCGCCACGGACCCAAGCCGCCGCGCCTGCGCTGAACGCTTGCGGAGAAAAGGAAAGGAGACGAATCGTGAGCAAGGTAATCGTGTTCAATGCGGTGACGCTCGATGGCTACTTCGTGGACATGAAGGGTGACATGAGCTGGGCACACAAGAATGACGCGGAGTGGACTGCATTTGTCGCCGACAATGCGCAGGGCGAAGCCGTGCTGGTGTTCGGTCGGATTACCTATGAGATGATGGCGAGCTGGTGGCCGACACCACAAGCGATGCAGATGGCACCTGAGGTGGCCGAACGGATGAACCAGCTGCCGAAGGTGGTGTTTTCGAGAACGTTGGACCGGGCGTCGTGGAACAATACGCAGCTGGTGAAGCGCGATATGGCGGGGGCCATACGAAAGATGAAGCAGGGACCCGGAAACGACCTGGTGATCATGGGCAGCGGCACCATTGTTTCGCAATTGGCGCAGGAGGGTTTGATCGACGAATACCAGATCGCGTTGAATCCCGTCGTGCTGGGCAATGGGAGGACGATGTTCGCCGGCATCACAGACAAGCTGAGCCTGAAGCGCACCAAGACGCGGGCCTTCGCCAATGGGACCGTCTTTTTGTGCTACGAGCCGGCAGCCTAACGCCGAACGGCCCCGCCGCGGGACTCGCGGCAGGGCCTGATCGTCAAGCCGATCATCGGCCTCTTGCGGTCCCCGCGATCAGGCGTAGATGGATTGAATATGCAGGACGCCCTGACGATATATTTCCATGGGGAGAAGAACGCCGGCCTGGTGCTGACCGGCCTCGGCCTGCTCGGCCTGGCCGCAGCGGCGCCGTTCTTCCAACCGCGGTGGGGGCTGCGATCGTTCGCCGTGACACTCGCGGTCTTTGCGCTGATCGAGATCGCGATCGGTGTGGGGCTCCATCTGCGCACCGGTCCTCAAGTCAGCAGCCTGCTCGCCCTGCTCGGGTCGGACGCCACGCGCTTCGTTGCCGAAGAGGGCGCGCGCATGGCGAGGGTGCAGAGAAACTTCCTAGTCGTACAGTACATCGAGGCGGTCGTCATCGTCGTCGCCACCATCACCGCCGTGGCGCTGAAGCACCGGGTCGCGATCGCGGGGATCGCGCTCGGCCTGGTCCTCAACGCCACGCTGCTGCTCGCTTTCGATCTGGTGGCCGAGCGTCGCGGCGCTGCGTACCTCACCGCGATCGAGGCGCAGGCAAAGCAGCCATGATGGTCTACGCCGGACAGTTCCTGGCGACGTTCTGCTGCGGCGTGTTCGCCGGGGCAGCGCTGTACATCTCCCTCGTCGAGCACCCCGCGAGGATGGAATGCGGTCCGGAACTCGCCGCGACCGAGTTCCCGCCGAGTTATCGGCGCGCAACGGTGATGCAAGCTTCGCTTGCCGTGGCGGGGTTCCTGTTCGCGGGCCTGGCCTGGCTCGGTGGAGCGAGCAGCTGGTGGCTCGTGGGTGGAGTCGTCCTGGTCTCGGTCGCGCCGTTCACGCTGGCCGTGATGATGCCGACGAACAAGCAGCTCGTGGATCCGCGATTGGACCGAAAGTCGGAGCGTGCCGCGCAGCTGCTGGCGCACTGGGCTCGGCTGCATCGGGTGCGGGTTGTGTTGAGCCTGGTCGCCTTGGTGATCTTCTTGTACCAGTTCGCGGGCACCTGAAGGCTGAACGCTGCGTGACTAGGACCTGCCCAACAACAGTCGGTTCACCTCCAGCGCGATGCGCCGCGGCGGCAACTCCCCGGCGAAGGCAAGCAGTTTCGCGGCCAACCCGGGAATGACCTCGGCCCGCCCGCGCATCAGGCCCCGATACCCCTTGCAGGCGACGGCCGCGGCGCTTAGTCCCGGAACCCAACGGTACAGCGCGGTGCCCGCTGCGCCCGAGTGTTGCTCGAATCCCGTCCTGGTCGGACCGGGGCAGAGCGCCGTCACGCTGACGCCGGTTCCCACGAGTTCTCGGGCGACTCCCTTGGACAGCGCCAGGACGTACGCCTTGCTCGCGTAGTACGCCGACATCCCGGGACCACCGGGTTGATAGGCGACCACGGACGCGACGTTGAGCACCCGCCCCCACCCGCGTTGCAGCATGGGTGGCAGCGCCAGACGCGTGAGCGTCGTGAGGGCGGTGACGTTCAGCTCGACCATTCGCCGCAGCGCCCCGGCGTCGTGCTCGGCGAGCATCCCGTGGAGCCCCGCGCCGGCACTGTTGATCAGCATGTCCACGCCGCCGTCCGGCCCAACCACGTCGGCCCACAGCTGCTCGGCGGCGTGGGGCTGCGCGAGGTCCGCGACCGCCACCCGCACCGACACGCCGAACCGCGAGCGCAGCTCGTCAGACAGCTCGGCGAGCGCGTGGCCCGAGCGAGCGACAAGCGTCAGATCGTAGCCGTCCGCCGCTGCGAGACGGGCAAGCTCCGCGCCGATGCCTTGCGACGCGCCGGTGATGAGGACGTGCCTGGCAATCATGCGTCGACCGCCGGTTGCAGCACCTTGTACAGCACCGGTGTGACAATGCGCGCCAAGAGCGTGGAAGACACAAGCCCACCGATGATCACCCACGCGAGTGGTGCGTACAGCCCATGACCCTGGAGCGCGAGCGGCAACAAGCCGCCGATGGCCGTGAGACTCGTGAGCACGATCGGAAGGAAGCGCACCTCGCCTGCCCGCCGGATCGCGTCCTCCAGCGCCATCCCCTGTGCCCGCAACTGATTCGTGAGATCCACCAACAGGATCGACGTCTTGATCTCGATCCCGACCAGGGCGACGAACCCGATTGTGGCGGTGAACGACAGCGTGTTTCCCGTCAGGAACAGGGCGAGGATGCCGCCCACCACGCCGAGCGGGATCACCGATGCGACGATCAGCGTACCGCGGAAGGTTCGGAATTCGAGCACCAGCACGGCGAGGATGAGGAAGGTCGCGACGATGATGGCGCTCCCGATCCCGCCGAAACTTTCCTGGCGGCTCTCGATCTCGCCGGCGGGGACGATGTGGTAGCTGGCCGGCAGCCGGAGCGAACCGAGCGCGGCGAGCGCCTGCCGCGTCACCCGGTCGGTGTTGTAGCCGCTGTGCACGAAGCTGGTCACGGTCACAGCGCGCTCGCGGTCCACGCGCCGGATCTCGGGCACGTCGGCCTCGAAACGCACATCCGCCACCTGTCGGAGCGGCGTGAGTCGCCCCGCGTAGGACGCGACGTACAGGCGGCCGAGCGTCTCCGGCGTGGGACGCGGGCGGTCGGCCAGACGAACCATCACATCCCGCGCGTCGCCGCCGGGCTCCCGCAAGACGCCCGCCTGAATCCCCGCGACCCCGAGCCGCAGCGTGCGATCGATCTCGAGGGTCGGGATGCCGAGCAGCCCCGCCTTGGCCCGATCGATGACGACCCGCAGATCGCTGCGCTCGAGGCGCACGGGATTGTTGACGTACTGGCTCCCCGAGATGCCGCGGAGGACGCGCTCCACCTCGCCCGCTACGGCGCGAAGCGTATCGAGGTCGGGTCCTTGCACCCGCAGCGCAATGGGCGCGTCGATTGGCGGCCCGTTCTCGAACTCCCGCAACTCGAGGCGGGCGGCGGGATACGCCGCCAACGCAGCGCGCAGGCTGTCGAGCAGCGGCGGCGTCCGCCGCTGGTCGTAGTCGTGCAGCAGGACGAACAACTGGCCGACAGCCGGATTGTCACTCCGCGGAAACACGTTGTAGTACATCCGCGGATTGTCGTGACCGACGGATGAGAACGACGCCCGCACCTCGGGCCGCTGCCGGATGACCGAGTCGGCGTAGTGGGCGGCGGCGCCCGTTGCGCCGATGCTCGCCCCCTCGGGCGCCGTGACGTTCACGTAGAACTGCGGCGTCTCGGCTTTGGGAAACAGAGAGAAACCCACAACCGGCACCAGCGCCGCCGCGGCGACGACGAGCGCCCCCGCTGCGGCGAGCGCGCGGCCGGGTCGTCGCAGCGCGCGGTCCAAGAGCGGCGCGTAGGTTGCATGAATCGTCCGCTCGAATGCGCGGAGCACACGGTTACCGCCCTCCGGCTCTCGCTCTGGAAGGATCCGGCTGGCGAGCCAAGGGATGATCGTCAGCGACACGAACAGCGAGCCCAGCACCGTGAAGATCACCGCCGCCGGCAGGGAGCGGATATAGCTGCCCGGCCCGCCGGGAAGCAGGAGGAGGGGCACGAAGGCCAGGATGAGAGTGGCCGTGGCGCCGACCACGGCGACGGCGATCTGCTTGGTCGCTTCGATGGCCGCCTCCACCCGGGAGCGCCCGGCGCGCAGCAAGCGGGTGATGTTCTCGACCACGACGATCGAATCGTCCACCAGCAGGCCGAGCGCGATCACCGCACCCACGATCGAGAGCTGGTTGATCGTGAAGCCGGCGACGCGAAGCAGGGTGAGCCCGATCGCCAGCGAGAGTGGGATCGCCACCATCACGATGCCCGCCGCGCGCAGGCCGAGCGGCAGGAGTGTGACCAACACCAGCACGATCGCAATCGAGAAGTCGATACCGAGGCGCGAGAGCCGGTGCGCCACGGTCGTCGCCTGGTCGAAGCCGCGCGCCAACGTCACCCCGTGTGGCAGCTCCGCTTCGAAGGCGTCCAGCGCCGCCCACACGCGGTCCCGTACCGCGCCGATGTTCTGGTTTTCCTGCTGGGTGACCGTCACGAACACGGCCCGTTGCCCGTTGTAGCGCGCGCGGTAGGTCGAGTCGGCGTACCCCCACCCCACCCGCGCGACGTCTCGGACGCGCACGAGTTGGCCGTGGGCGGCGCGGACGACGGTCCCCTCGATCTGGTCGAGCGTCTCGTAGCTGCCGCTCGCTTTCACGTTGAAGACGCGGCCGCCGGCCTCCACCCGCCCTGCGGGCAGGTCTGCGCTCTCCCCGGCGATGGCTTGCAGCACGAGGCTGGGCGGCAGGTCGAGCCTGGAGAGCCGCCCGAGATCGAGTGCGACATCCACGCGGCGCTCCGGGACGCCCCAGCGCTCGGCGGTACGGACCCCCGCCACCGCCGTCAGGCGGTCTTCGAGCCGTGCAGCCAAACGGTCCAACTCGTGGTACGGCGTCGTCTCGCTCACGAGCGCGAGCTGCGCGATCGCCACGTCCTGCGTCGAGGCCTTCTCCACCGAGAACCGCGCCAGCTCGGCGGGCAGCTCGGGGCGCAGGGCGTTCATCTCGCGCAGCACCTCGTCGTAGCGTTTTTCCGGGTCCTCGTCCGACTCGAACTCGACCGTAATGGTGGCAACGCCGTCGAGCACGTGGCTCTCGATCTGCTTGACCCGGTCCAACGCGTCGAGCCGCTCCTCGACGTCCTTGACCACCAGGCGCTCGTGATCGGCGGGGCTCGCGCCGGGGTAGACCGCGATGACCGTGAACGACGGGAAGTCGAGCGGGGGGTCTTCCCCCTGAGGGATGGCGAACCACGAGTTCACGCCCAGGGCGGCGAGCATGGCGAAGACGACGACC
>JBOHST010000151.1:0-30489 GCA_050733375.1 Gemmatimonadales bacterium | reverse complement strand
TTGAACGGCTTGGTCGGCGAGACCTGGATTTTCCCAGGCCGGCCCTGCGAGTGATAATCGAGGGCCTCCTGGCGGCGGCTGGGCATCGAGGACAGAAGTCCTTTACGGGAAAGGGGTTATGCTAGGTCCGGCTGGCGTGTGTGTCAAGCGGAGCAACGACTACGGGGCGCGCGATGCGCGGTATTTCACGCTGCGAGCCGCAGTTACGGAGGCCCTACGGCGGGGGCGGGCCGAGCGTCGGCGTCGTGTGGTACAACGTCTCCACGGTTCGCCGGTCTCCCGCACTCGGCAGGTTCACGCTCGGCGGACTGGCCATGATGTCGCGCACCGCGTCCGGGCTCTCCTGCAACAACCCCAGCGTATGCCCCAGCTCATGGATCGTGGTCCGCCGCATGCAGGCCTGCACCTGTCCCGGCGTGAACACCGTTCCGGTGAGTACGCTGAGTTGGGAGTGGAACGGGCCGTCGAACGCCGTCCCGGTCGAGTCCAGGAATCCCTGCGTCAGACCGCCGCACGCGCTGACGGCGGGGCCGTTGTCGGGCGTCGCGTCCGGTGGGACGCTGTCGGCCCAGGTGACGATCACGTCGGCGGCGTTTGAGTCGTTCACCACCACCCCACGAAACTCGCCGTAGAGGAATTGCCGTTCCCAGGTGTCCACCGCGTGGGCGACGAGGGTCCGCAGCGTGCCGCGCGGATCAGCGTAGAAGCGCACCGGGAGACGGTCGGCGGGCCAATGGAACACCTCGCCGAACGCATCGAACGGATATGCCGGGGCGTGACTCGGCACCATCGCGTCGCTGCACGCCGCGGCCAGCGTACCCCCGAGCGCCGCGACGAGCGCACGCGCGCGATTCACCGCGCCCTCCACAGGTCCACGCGCACGCCTGCGGTCACACGGTAGACGACCCGTGCATCGATGAACCCCGCACTGCGCAGGGCAGGCGTGAGAAAGCGGTGCAGGTCGCCCGCGAGCTCGAGCGCCACTCGATGCCGCGCGGCAACCGGGGGCGCGATGTCGAACGCGACCGAGCCATACGGGATCACGCTTCCCCCGCCATCACGAAACAACCCGATCGACGGCGTCGGGACGTACTTCATGGCGCCCAACGCGAGGCGGCCGTCGAGCCACGATTCCAGCCGCCGTCGCAAGCCCAGGGCGAGCCCGATCGTCCACACGCGGGTGATCGGCGTCGTGGCGCCGCTCGCGTCGTGACGGCGCACCGGGCTGGTGGAGAGGTCCGCCAAGACCTCGAGTTTCCAGGGCCCATCGAGCGGCAGGTCGAGGGCGGCGTTCAGCACCGGTGCCACGGCGGCGCGCGCGTCGAGCGGCATCACGATCGAATCGTGCACCAGGGGGGAGGTGTAGCGCGCGCCGACGGTCGCGTGCAACGACGCCTGGCCGGACAATCCAACGCCGGTGAGCAATCCCACCATGACGAGCGTGGTGGTTCGTGAACCGAGGCGGGTCGGCCGGCGGCCGCGCATCACGTCGGTTTCGCCATGAGCTTGCGGATCACTACCGCCACGAGGAGCAACGCCCCGTACATGCACACGATCAGCGGCCCGGTGGGGAGGTCTTTCGTGTACGAGACCCACAGGCCGAGAATCGAGGCGAGGGCGCCGCTCCCCCAGGAAAGCAGCACGAGCTGACGCTTGTCTCCGGTGAATAGGTTGGCGATGACCGCCGGTACCACGAGAAAACTGAACACCATCAGGACTCCTGCGAGCGGCACCGCCAGCGTGATCACCACACCGAACAAGAGATAAAAGAGAAAGTCCCACCAGCGGATTTTCCACCCCTGGCGTTCGGCGTCCTCGGGGTGGAAGGAGATGGTGAGGAAGCGGCGGCGCAAGGCGAATTGGAGGACGCCGAGTCCCGCATAGACCGCGGCGAGCTTGGCGATTTGTGGCCAGGTCACCCAGAGCAGGCTGCCGACCAGGGTTTTCTCCACCGCTTCGCCGCCCCCCGGGACCGAATTGGCCACCAGCACCGCGGCAGCCGACGCCACGACGTATACGATGCCGATAAAGGCTTCCTGCGGCACCCGACGGGTGCCTCCCCCGGTGCGCGTCAGCGCGAACAGGAGCGCGCCCACCGCCGTGGCGAGCAGGGCAAAAATATAGGTCTTGGAGGAGTCGGGGTCGATGTGGAACAGCAGGGCCGACAGGCTGCCCAGGGCCGCCATCTGCGCCAATGAGAGATCGACGAAGATCACTTCGCGGGCGATCACATGGAGACCGAGGTAGCTCAGCATGGCGACCAGCACCATGCAGGCGACGAAGGGTGGAAGCATCAGCTGCAGACCGCTCACACGACCTCCGTCAGTTGATGGCGGCGCCGCGCGCCGCTCCGAACGCGCGACCCAGCTCCGTGATCCACAGGTTCATGAGGTCGAAGTACGTCTCGATCCCGGCGGCGCCTCCGGTGTTCGACGGCACGATCACCGCCCGGGCCCCGGTGCGTCGAGCCACCTCGAGGACCTGATTGCGATCGTAATAGTTGGTCGAGAGCAGCACGGGAATGTGCTTCTGTTGCATGCCCGTGATGATTTCCTGCACGTGCCGCGGCGTGGGCGGGATCCCCGGTTTCGGCTCGATGTAACCGAAGCAGCTCACGGCGAACTCGCGCGAGAAATAGTCCCATTCCTTGTGATAGCACGCCACCTGCGCCTCGCGGAACGGCAGGGCCTGTTTGAGCCAGCCACCCAGCCGGGTAAACAGCGCCGCTCCCTGATACTGCCGGCCCTTAAGGAAGTCGAACAGCTTGCCCTGGCGGTCCAGGTCCGCCAGCGTCTGCCCTCCCAGCAGCTGCACCAGCTCATCGCCGAACAGCGCGCGGTAGATCCGGTCCTCGAAATCCCTCTCGCGTGCCGTGAAGTAGTCCGCGTCGGTCGGCGCCACCCGCTTCAGCCCGGTGAGGATATTGCGCGCGATCAGCACGACGTTCAGGGGATCGGTCCAGATGTGCGGGTTGCCGTACACATGGATGTCGCCCTGGGCGCGCGAGAAGGTGGTGGGTACCTCCAGCAGATCAACGCCGGCGTAGGCGGCCACGTAACCGGGGCCTCCTTCGGTCACCCGCGGGTTGCCCGCTTTGTCAATCAGCGTGGGCACCCACAGCTCGAGGTCGAGACCCGTCGTGACGAATAGATCCGCCTGGGCGAGCCGCGGCACAAAACTCGGTTTGGGCTGGACGTAGTGCGGGTTTTCGTCGCCGACGGCAATTGAGGACACGGTGCCGCGGTCGCCCACGATCTCGCGTGCGATGGCGGCGTAGGTCGTGAGCGAAGTGACCACCTTGACCTGCGCGGGTGGCCGAGTCGAGCCGTTGGATACTGCGAACAACAACGCAAAGAGGTGCCACATGTCAGTAGGTCTCGTGTTTATGGGGGCCGATGGACCAGACCGCTTGGAGAGCGAATTGGTGTGTGGCGTCTGCGGTCGCGACCCGCTGCCAGCGATACTGGGCGCGCAGCAGGACCCATTCGCTTTGCCACAGGGTCAGCGAGGGCATGACCTGTCGGGTGATCACGCCGGTTTCCGGTGACTCGACGCAGTCATAGCGGACTCCGGCGATCCAGCGCTGGCCGAGCTTATACGTGGTGCCGACGTAGCCGCCCAGCCGCGTCGGGCCGGCGCCGGCGAATTCCTTGTGGAGTGCGAGCAATTCACCCCGCAAGGTCCATTCTCGGTACATCGCCCGGGCAGGCGGCCGCCAGGTGAGCCGGAAGTCGAGTCCGCCCACTCGGGTCCGCAGCGCGGAGTCGGGGTTCGTGCCGTACAGTGCGCTCGCACCGAGCTGCATGTAGGTGGAGCCGTTGAGCTGCCAGAAATTCAACAGGCGCGCGAGGTAGGTCGGCCGGCCCGCGTTGCCGAACAGCTCGACGTCGCTCGCGCTGCGTGTGACCTGCACGCTCAGCTCGTGAGTGCCGAAACCGCCAACCGCGCGATACGCCGACAGCCCCGTGCCGGATAGGCCGTCTTCACCCAGAAAGCTCGCAATCACCAACGGGTATTCCGTCTCCGGCACGGCATGCAGATGCCAGCGGTTCAGCTCGCCAAACTGCTGGCGGAATTTGCCGAAGTCGAGACGAATCCGGCCGGGGAGTCCCGTCCAGTACGCGTAGCCCTCTTCAATACTCGCTACTCCCCCTTCGAGCGACACGAAGATCTTCGTGTGGGAGTAGGGATCGAGGGCGGACTGGAGCGCGATCTCGAATTCGCGTGGGTCGAAGTTGTCGCGCTGCACGCCGGAGGTCGTGGCGTACGCGCGGACATCACCGGTCGCGCTGATCTCCGGATTGAGCTGGGACTGGTTGCGCTCCCGACTCACGAACGGCGCAGGGGTCGGCGCCGCGCCGGCCTGGGAGGTATCGGGCCGGCCCGCGGCTGCGTTGGCTTCCGCCCGCAATGATGCGAGCTCGTCCTGTAATGCCGCGCTGTCCGCTCGCGCGGCGCCGATCGCCGTGTCGGTCCGCGCCGGGACGGCCTGGAGCCTGGCGAGGATCGCGAGCACACTGTCGAAGCGTGTCTGGAGCCTGCGGAGTTGGGTGGTTAACGAATCGACCTGACGCTGCATCGTGACGACGCCCGGCGGCTCCTGGGCCGCCACCGCTGCGAGCGGGGCGATCAGAGCGGCCGTGGCGATCAGCCAAGGCGTGCGAGATGACTCCATGTGATGTCGAACTCCGGTCCGGACGTGTGCGCGACCACCCTCATGGGTGGACGCGGTGACGAGGCCAGACACCCATTACGGGCGCCGGCCGGATTTCAGGACAGGGGTACTGGAGGCGCGCGGGGTGGAGCGGTGCTGAGGTGCGGGCGGGCAGCCGGCTGGCCGACGTGGGCGCAACAAGTGGACAGACGGTGGGGATCGGCGGTGAACCGCGCCCGCCGCATCACCGCCGGAAGTGTACGGGTCGCATGGTACTGACACTGCGCGCAGCGGGCCGCGTCGTGGAGCGTCCCGCACTGGGCGCTGTGGCCCGACTCGACCGCGACGGGTCCACGCTGCACGTCGACGGCATGGGCGAGCGCGACGGCGCCGCCCGCCAGCGCCTGCAGGGCCAACAGCAGCACGGCCATGCCGCGCGCCCATCCGTGAAGCCTGCCGTGGAGCGAGAACTGCATCGGTCTCCTACACCACCTGGTAACGACTGGATCGTCCCCTTGGGACGCCTCCAGAATCATACTCCCTTTCGGCCGCTCCGGAGGCGCGGACGGACGGCACGGTCATCGTTGGGGCTCCTCCGGAAAAGCCAGCCGGGACACGAGCGGCACGAACCGCACCCCCCCCGCGCCCTGTTCGTGCCATCCCGTCGCCGAACGGCTGACAATGACCAGCTCTTGCTCGACCTGGTCGCCGACCGGGGCCACCAGTCGCCCGTCGCTGCCGAGCTGATGCAGCAGAGGGGCAGGGACGCGCGGCGTCGCCGCGGTGACGAGGATCCCGTCGAAGGGAGCCATCTCCGGCCACCCGGCCGCGCCGTCTCCGAGCCGGGTCTCGACGTTGCGAATCCCGAGTCGCCGAAACCGCTCCTCGGCTTCGACCAGTAGGCCCGGCAGCCGCTCGACGGTGAAAACCCGCGCCACCAGCCGTGCCAGCACGGCGGTCTGGTACCCGGATCCCGTCCCGACCTCGAGCACCCTGTGGTGCCGGCGCGGAGCGACCGACGCCGTCATCAGCGCGACGATGAACGGCTGGGAGATGGTCTGGCCGCTTCCGATCGGGAGCGGCCCGTCCTGATAGGCTTCCGCCGCGAGCGTGGGCGGGAGGAACCACTCGCGTGGCACCCAGGCCATGGCCGCCAGGACGCGCCGATCGCCGACGCCGCGCCGCGCGAGCTGCTGCTTGACCATGCGCTTGCGACTGGCACGCGTCTCGGGGGCGGGGGGCATGGATGAAAGATGTGGGACTGGATCATGCTCCGCACCACGCACCGCCGACCTAGTCCAGCGACTTGTGGAACCGCCGCACCGCCAGCGTGATCAGCCCGACAGCAAAGCCGGCCAGGATCAACGTCTGCGGCCACAGGGCCTCGAGACCCACGCCCTTGAGCAGGATGCCCCGCAGGACCTCGAGAAATGGCGTGAGTGGCAGCAGCAATCCCAGCCACTGGAACAGCTCGGGCATCGCCTGGCGCGGGAACATGAATCCCGACAGGAGGATGGTGGGCAGCATGAAAAAGAAACTGAGCTGCATCGCCTGCTGCTGCGTGCGCACCAGCGTCGAGATGAACAGCCCCAGGCTCAGGCTCGCCACGATGAACACCAGGCTGACACCGTACAGGGGCCACAGGCTCCCCGTGAGCGGGACGTCGAAGACAAACCGCCCCAATACCAGCACCGCCGTCATCTGGAACAGCCCCACCCCGATGTATGGCGTGATTTTCCCCAGCATCAGCTCCGTCTTGGTGATCGGCGTGACGATGAGCTGCTCCAAGGTGCCGCGCTCCCGCTCGCGCACGATTGCCATGGCGGTGATGAGGACCATGGTCATGGTCAGGATGACCCCGACCAGGCCGGGGACGATGTAATTGGGGCTGCGCAGCCCCGGGTTGTAGCGCGGACGGATGCGGACGTCGACCGGCAGGCTGGTGCGGCCGGCGGCGGCGGCGAGGATCGTCAGATTGTGCGCCTGTCCGACTCCGGCCGCGGCGGCGAGCGCCGACTGTGAAGCGAGCGGGTCCGCTGCATCCACGATCACCTGGATCGTCGCCGTCGTGCCGCGGCCGAGGTTCCGCGGGTAGTCATTGGGGATCACGATGGCCGCCTGGGCGTCGCCACGGGCGAACGCGGCATCGAGCGCCGGGCGGCCGTCCACGTGCGCGACGATGCGGAAGCTTCCGGTATTCTCGAGGGCGGCGATGATGTCGCGGCTCTCCGGAGTGCGGGATTCATCCACGACCACGGTGGGGATGTGCCGCACCTCGGTTTGAATCGCGAATCCGAACATGAGGAGCTGGAGGACGGGGACGCCGAACATCAGGCCCAGGGTGAGCCGGTCGCGGCGCATCTGGATGAATTCCTTGCGCACCATCGGCCAGAACCGGGTCATCATCGCTCGTCGCGCTCCTGCAGGATGACGAATGCGTCCTCGAGCGTCTTGCCCCCGACCTGCCGCGCGACTTCCGCCGGCGAGCCGAGGGCGATCAGGTGCCCGAGGCTCATCATCGCCAGCCGATCGCAGCGTTCCGCCTCGTCCATGTAGTGCGTCGTCACGAGCACCGTCGTGCCGCGACGGGCGAGGTCATGGATCGCGCTCCAGAAATTCCGCCGCGCCGCCGGGTCCACCCCGGCGGTCGGCTCGTCGAGGAACAGCACCGGCGGCTGGTGCAGCAACGCGCACCCCAACGCCAAGCGCTGCTTCCATCCCCCGGAGAGCTGGGCGGCGAGCTGCTGCATCCGATTCCCGAGCCCGAGAAAGCCCACGACCTCCTCCAGGCGGGTCGCTTGCGCGGCGCCGCGTAGTCCGTAGATCCCGCCGTAGAAGTCGAGATTCTCGGCGACGCTCAGGTCCTCGTACAGCCCGAACCGTTGGGACATGTAGCCGATCTGCATCTTGACGCGCTCGGGCGCCGTGCGGATGTCGATGCCGGCCACCGTGGCGCTGCCGGACGTGGGATCGAGCAGGCCACACAGCATGCGGATGGTCGTCGTCTTTCCCGACCCGTTCGGCCCGAGCAGGCCGAACACTTCCCCGCGGGCGATCTGGAGGGTGAGCCGGGAAACGGCGGTGAGAGCGCCGAAGCGGCGCGTGAGCTCGCGGATGTCGACCGCGAGGTCGGTCACGGCGTGAGCGGGACCTCGAGGGTGACCGGCAAGCCCGCCTTGAGGCGACCCGTCGGGTCGTCGAACGCCACTTTGATGCCGAACACAAGGTCGGCGCGCTCGTGCTCGGTGAGCGCGGCGCGCGGCGTGAACTCGGCGCGCGACGCGATCTCGGTGACATGGCCGGCGATCGCCGCCGTCACCCCGTCGGCGCGGATCGCGACCGTCTGCCCGGGACGCAGCCGGGCGAGGAACCGCTCGCCGATGTAGGCGCGCACCCAGGGTTGCGACACGACCCCGAGCGACACAATCGGCGTTCCCACCGCGGCCGCTTCGCCCGGCTCGAGGTAGCGAGTGAGGATGACGCCATCGACGGGGGCGAGGAGCACCAGCTCGTCGCGGATCGCCTCGGTGGCCGCCAGCGCCTGCGAGGCCGCCCGCGCGTCACTGGCCGCGGACCGGACGGCCCGCAGCCGGGCGGCGGCGGCGGTCGCGGCGCTCACCAGGTTGTCGTATTGCTGCGTGGCGATGATGCCCCGCTCACGCAGCTGGACGGCCCGCGCGAGATCGTTCGCCGCCCGCGCACTGTCCGCCAACGCGGCCGTCACCTCGGCCGTGCGGCGCTCGGCCGCCTGCGCCTGAGCCCGCCGCTGGCCGATCAGGGCCGACAGGCCGGGTTGCTCCAGCTGGGCGATCGTGTCGCCGCGGCGCACCGAGTCGCCTTCGTCCTTGAGCAGCCGCGCGATCCGGCCGGCCGCCAGCGAAGCGAGGCGAAGCTCGCGAATTTCTACCGTGCCGGCGAGTTGCAGGGAGGTGGGTTGGGAGGTGCATGCGGGAAGTGCGACGACGGCGTCGAGCAACACCGTCAAGCAGAGGCGTCGCATCTATCGCCTTGGCCTCAACCAATTCGCCGGGTCCAAGGCGATTTGCCCTGGGCCCCGGATCTCGAAATGCAGGTGCGGCCCGTGGTCGCTGGTGCCACCGCCCACGTGGCCAATGACATGGCCGCGCCCCACTCGCTCACCCTTGGCCACCGCGGCGTCGTTCAGGGTGGCGTACACGGTGTAAAACCCGCCGCCGTGGTCGAGGATCACCGTGGTGAGGTAGGTGCCGAGCGGACCCACCAGCGCCACCGTCCCCGGCGCGACCGCCGTCACCGGCGTGCCCGGCGGCGCGGCAATGCCGATCCCGTGCCAGGTGATCCGCGTGTTGTCGGGGCCAGCCGTCGGGCCGAACTGGTACACGATCCGGCCGTCCACTGGCCAGTCGAGCGTGCCGAGGTTGTCGTGCGAGATCGTCCCGGCGCCGGACACGATCCCACGGGCCTCGGCCTCGCGCCGCCTGCGCTCGAGCGCCGCGATCGCATCGCCCACCCGGCGTTCCTCGGCGTCCGCGGCGGACAGCCGCTCCTGGACGCGCGCCACGTTGCGTCGCGTCTCGCGCAGGCTGCTCTCGCGACGCCGTGCCAGGTCCATGAAGTGCTGCAGCTCCTCGGTGCGCTCGCCGCGGCGTCGCTCCAGCGCATCGCGCGCGCCAACCAGCCCGCGTCGCTCCTGGGCGATGCGGTCACGCAAACGGTCCATCTCGTTGGTCAGCTGGCGGTCCTGCCGGCTCACGAGGTAGAGATACTTGTAGCGGGACAACAGGTCGCCGAAACTTTCCGCCGCGAGCAGCACCTGGTAGGTGTACAGCGCCCCGCGCTTGTAGATATCCACCAGCCGTCGTTCCAGCACGGCACGCTTTTCCTCCAGCGCATCCTGGGCGAGGATCAGGTCTACCGTGATGTGGTCGATTCCGTCCGATAGCTGGACGATCTGGCGGTCCAGCTCGTTCACGATTCGGTTGGTGGTCTCGCGCTGCCGCTCCAGGTTGGAGAGCTCGTCGGCGAGATTGTGCACCTGCGCCCGCAGCCGCTCCAGGTCCTGCTGCGCCTGGGTCCGTTCCCTCCGGATGTTCTCCAGACGCTGTTGGTTGTCCCGCATTTGCTGTTCGAGGTTGGGGCGTTGCGCCAACAACGAAGGCGTAAGGAAAGCAGCGTGGCAAAAAAGCGTAAGGAAGAGACGTAGCAACTCGACCCTCGGGTCGCTACGTCTGTTCCCTACGTCTCTCTCCCCATACGTCTTTTCCATACTCTCATACCCGCCTGAGATGTCTCCCGACGCTCAACAGACTCCCCATGAGCCCGATCACCGTTCCGAACACGATGATTCCCAGCGCCTGGGGGACGCTGAAGAACGACGATTCGATGAGAAACCGGTTGATGAGGGCGTAGGCCGCGTAGGAGAGCCCGATGGCCACGAGGCCCCCGAGCAGCCCTTTGAGGGCGCCCTGCAGCAGAAACGGGCGCCGGATGAATCCGTCCGTCGCTCCCACCAGCCGCATGATGGCGATCTCTCGGCTGCGTTGCAGCACTGCCATGCGAATCGTCGTGCCGATGATGATCACCGCAACGGTCGCGAACGCCGCGCCGACCACCACGCCCACGGCCGCGGCGAGTCGCCGCAGCTTGTCGAGTTTTTCCACCCAGTCCCGCCCGAAGCGCACGTCGTCGACGAAGCCGAAGCCCCGCAGCCGTTCGGCGACAGCGTTCACGTGCGTCGCGTCCTGGAAACCAGGTTGGAGCTTCACCTCGATCGATGCCGGCAGGGGATTGCGCTCGAGCTCGCGCAGCAGGTCCCGGAACTCCACCAGCTCGCGCCGGGCGCGGGCGAGGGCGCTGTCCTCGGAGATATGGACCGCGGAGGCGACTTCGGGGAACGCTTCGATATCCTGCTCGCCGAGCAGCACGGTCTCGATCGGCGTCCCGGGCAGCACATACGCGACGATTTCGACCCGCTCGGCCACGCCGCGCAAGGCCTGGCGCAGGTTGACCGCGACGAGCCCGAACAGGCCCAGCACGAAGAGCGAGAACGCGATCGTGGTGACCGACAGCGCCGACAGGAGCGGTGCCCGGCGGAAGGCCAGCAGCGCTTCGCGCACCGTGAGGGTCATGCCGCGCCTCCGGCGGCCGGTTCGTCCACCGCCGAGTCGTACACCACGGCCCCTTCCTGGAGCTCGATCACACGGTACGGGGCGGAGCGCACCATCTCGAGGTCATGGGTCGCCATCACGACCGCGGTGCCGCTCGCGTTGATGTCACGCAGCAGCTGGAACACGCCGCGCGTCGCGCGCTCGTCGAGGTTCCCCGTCGGCTCGTCGGCCAGCAATACCTGCGGCTCATTCACGAGTGCGCGCGCGATGGCCACCCGCTGTTGCTCGCCGCCCGACAATTCGCGCGGGTAGGCTCCTGCCTTGGCGGCGAGCCCCACCTGTGTGAGCACGCGCATGACCCTGGCTGGGATGCCGGAGCGCCGCGCGCCCGTCACCTCGAGCGCGAAGGCCACGTTCTCTTCGGCCGTCCGGTCCTCGAGCAGGCGGAAGTCCTGAAACACGATCCCCAGTCGCCGCCGCAGGTGTGGGACATCCCGGGGCGGCAGGTCGGCTACGGTGTAGCCCGACACCCGGACCTCGCCGCTCGAAGGGCGCTCGTCGGCGTAGACCAGTTTCAGTACGGTGGATTTGCCGGCGCCCGAATGCCCGGTCAGAAAGGCGAATTCGCCTTTCGCGATGTGGAAGGTCACGTCCTTGAGTGCGAGGCCGCCCTTCGCGTACGTCTTGAAGACGTTCGTGAACTTGATCACCTAGAGCTGCGCCAGGGCCTGGGCGAAATCCGCGAGAAGGTCGTCGACATCTTCAAGTCCGAGGGAAAATCTCAGAAACCCGTCCGGAATGCCACCCCGCGCCCGCTCTTCGGAGGTGAGGCTCCGGTGCGACGTGAGGCGTGGCTCGGATACCAGCGTTTCCACCCCGCCCAGGGACGGCGCATGCCACGCGATCGTGAGCGCGCGCAGAAACCGCTCGGCGGCGCGCGCGCCGCCCTTCAGCTCGACGCCCAGCATGCCGCCGAACCCCTCCAGCACTCGCTTGGCGGTCTTATGATCGCGGTGCGACGGCAGACCGGGGTAATGTACCGCGGCGACCTGCGGCTGCCGGGCGAACCACTCCGCGACCGCGAGCCCGGTCGTCGAATGCCGGGCCATGCGGACGGCGAGGGTTCGCATCCCTCGCTCGATCAGCCACGCGGTGTGCGGGTCGATGGCCTGCCCCCACAGCTGCATCAGGCGCCGGACCTCATCAACCACCGCGCCGGTCCCGGCCACCGCCCCGGCGATCACGTCCGCATGCCCGTTCAAGTACTTCGTGGCGCTGTGGATCACGATGTCCGCGCCGTGCTCCAGCGGTCGAAAGGCGATGGGTGAGGCGAAGGTGGAATCGACCAGCAGGGCAAGACCCTCGGCCTTGGCGAGCGCGGCGATCGGCTCGAGGTCGATGACCCGCATAAGGGGATTGGTAGGCGTTTCCACGAACAACGCGCGCGTGCTCTTGCGCAGCACCTCTTTCCAGGCGCGCGACCGAAGCGGATCGACGAAGGTGACCTCGATTCCAAAGCGGCCGAATTCTTCCGTGAACAGGCGATGCACACCACCGTAGATCCACTCGCTCGAAATGAGATGATCGCCGGGTCGCAGGACGGCCAGGTGAGCCAGTGCGGTGGCGCCCATGCCGCTACCTACAAACAGCGCTGCCTCGGCGCCCTCGAGCAGGGCCAGGCGCTTGCCGATGTGGACCTGGTTCGGGTTGTTGCCGTAGCGGGTGTAGAGGACTTCGGCGGTCGAGCCGACCGGGTTGGTGAAAGTGGAGCTCTGATACACCGGCCGGGTGACCGGCGTCCAGTCCGGACGCGGCTCCGGCTCGCCGTGAATGGCGCGGGTGGACAGCCCGAGACGCCGTCGGGTCACGCGGTGACCATCGCCACGACGCCACCCGCGGAGCGGGCGGCGAGTCGCAGCGTGACCAGCTCCTCGAGCAGTGCCTCGGCGGATGCCGGCGGTCCCAGTCCGTCGAGCGTCCCGTCGGGTCGTTCCAACACCGCCGCGAGCCCGTGTCCCTCCAACACCGGACCGAGCGCCTCGAGGTGCCCGTCGGAGCAGCCCCGCAGCACCAGCACGCGGATCCGCTCGCGCAACAGTTTCGCCACGATTTCGTCGGCGCAGGAGTAGTCGATGCAGCGCACGCCCGTGAAGTCCATCCGCGCGACGCCATCGGCATCCGCTGCGTACACCTGCTCGATGTGCTCGCGCACGGCCCGTCCGGTGGCCCGGGTGACGAGATCCGCGTAGGAGACGCGTACCGCCTGGCGCAGCACCGCGGAAACGTCGATCGAGTGGATCACGCGTGTCGGCCCTTTAGTTCCGGGACGATGAGGAGTACCTGTGAGCCGGGAAAGGGCGGGAGGCCGTCCGCCAACGGCACGTCGTCGTCCCAGGGGGGAACGATCGCGATGCGAGCCGTGCCGCTGCGGATGGCGAGCTTGCCCTCCCACCGCGACACGTAGTTCCGGATCCCCTTCAGTCCCTGCCCACGGCCGGGATCCCGGAACCGGCTTACCCCCTGGATCAACGCCGCCTCGAGCGCCGCCGCGTCGCCCCAGCGGTCGCCGAAGCGTTTGCCCTGCGTCGGCTCGAGGGAAGCGCGAAACCCCACGCCCGCGTCAGCTACCGCGATTACCACCACCCGCCGGGCCAGGCGGCGCCGCCAGTGGTAGCTCTGCACCGCGACCCAGCCGCCTGTTCCCGCGTGCTCTACAATATTCTGACACGCCTCTGAAAGCGCCATAGCGAAACCCATCGTCGCCTTCGGGTCGATCCCCAGCTCGCCGGACAAGATTGCCGTGGCGCGCTGTTGGATGTGACCCACCACCTCGTGGACGTCTTCGGCGGCGCGCACCGCGGTGACCGGCAACAGCACATCGGAGTCGGCCGCCGGTTTGCCGCGCGGCACGCGGCCGTGGATCTCGAACAGGTCCTTCGCCGCAGCGAAGAAACCGGCCCGCACCCAGTAGCTCAACACCTCCGGCGACGTCGGCACGGTGAGCAGCGGCGGGTCCCCTCCGGCCGCCCGCGCCGCTTGACCCGCGGCGAGCAATCCCACGAGTCCGTAGGGCGACGCCCATTCGGCCGCGTGCGCGTCGAACAGCAGCCGCCCACCCTCACCGAGCGCGTGGCTGAACGCCCCGGCGAACTGGTCGAACGAGCGATCATCGAACTGGGCCGGGACGTCGACCAGGCGGGTCATGCCGTCGCGAGCCGTCCATGCAGGTGGTCGCGCAGTCCGCTGGCGCCGCGATAGGTCGCGTTGCGCGCGGCCATCCGGCAGCCTTCCCCGATCGCCGCGTCGAGTGGCGCGCCGCGCAGCAATTGGGCGAACGTGACCGCGCCGAACACATCGCCGCACCCGGTCGGGTCCCCGTCCGCCACCAAGGGCGACTCGACGGCGACGCGGGCGGTGCGGATCGGCCCGGTGCGTCGGTGCGTGGCGGCGTCGGTGTCCTGTTCGAAATAGACAGCCCCCCGGACGCCGAGCGTCACCACCAGGGCTCCGCACCCGACGGCGAGCGCGGCCGCGGCGGCGGCGAGCGGATCGGGCCCGAGCTGGGAGAACTCATCCTCATTGAGCTGCACCGTATCGAAGCAGGTGAACCAACCGCCCGCCTCGGGCAGCGGCTGGAGCACGCGCGTGCCGTCGCTGGTGCGTCCCAGAAACAGGCTGTGCAGATCAGCGTAGATCGGATGCGGGAAGCCGTGCCGCAGCAGCTGCGCCGTCTCGAGCGTCATTTCCCACCCGGAAATGAAGTTCACGTACAACGCGTCGAGATCGCGCACCAGCGGGCCCAGCTCGGCCCAGGTCCACCCGGGCACCCCGCCGACAAGCTGCTCGCAGCGCCGCTCCGCCGACATGTATCGCAAGGTGACGCGGTTGTTCGGTTCGGGGACTTCCAGAAAGCGTGCGCCCGGGACGGCGTGCCGCACCTCGCGCAAGAACGCCCCGGCCCGCGGAGCGAGGTCGCGCCCGACCTTGATGAGCGGTACCAGCCGCCAATCGTCGCCCAGCGCGGCGTCGAGACCCGCGAGCGCGTAGGCGATGCCGCCCCATTCCTCTACCGCCTCCCGCGCCGGATCGCGCCCGTAGATCGTGTCCCACACCAGGGTGCCGACAACACCCAGCTGCTTCATACGCGACCCCAGGTCCGCTTGATGAACACCGCCGCCGCGCCCCACACGCCGGCCGTTCCGGGCAACTCCCCGGGGAGAATGCGGCACACCTCGACCGCCGGCCTGAAGGCGCGCCGCCTCACCTCGCTGCGCAACGGTACGAACAGTTTGTCGCCCGCAAGGGTCACCCCCCCGCAGATGACGACCACCTGCGGGTTGAAAATGTTGATGATGCTGGCGACCCCGGCGCCGAGGAACTTGGCGGTGTCACGCACGACTTCCAGGGCGTACGCGTCGCCGTCGTGGGCGGCTTCGTACACGACCTGAGCGGTGATCAACGACAGGTCGCCGGCGACATAGGTGGGCAGGGCGCTCTCAGCCCCGGCTTCGATGCCCTCCACTGCGCGCGCCGCGATCGCCGGACCCGAGGCGTACGCCTCGAGACAGCCATAGTTGCCGCACTTGCAGCGCCGCCCGGTCGAGTCGATGGTCATGTGGCCGATCTCGCCCGCGATGTCGGAGGCGCCGTGGTACACATCTCCGTGCAGCACGATGCCGCCGCCGATGCCCGTGCCGACGGTCAAGCCGACCACGAACTCGGTGCCGCGCGCCGCCCCGCGCCACCACTCGCCGAAGATCGCGCAGTTGGCATCGTTGTCGAGCGTCGCGGGGAGGCCGAGGCCAGCGACAACGCGGTCGCGCAGCGGCATGTTGACCCAGCCGAGGTTGGGCGTGAGCAGCACGACCCCCGTCTTGGTGTCGAGCGGTCCGGGCGACCCGATCCCCACCCCCGCGATGTCCTTGCCGGGTGCCTGGGCCATCGACGCGCGGGATAAGGTGATGATCCGCTCGACCACGGCGTCGGGACCCTCCTCGGACCGCGTCGGCTCCGAGACGACGCCGACCAGCTCCGAGCCGTCCTGGGCCACCGTGCCCACGACGATGTTGGTTCCCCCGACGTCAACTCCGACGATGTAGCGCATCGGTCTCCTCGGCAGAGCGAATGGCGGGATTTCCCGCAACGTCCTCGCGGTATGCGCCGCACCGGTAGCGTGGTGTCGACGGAGGGTCGGGCTATTGCCGGATTCGGCCGACCTCGAAGGTAATCACGAGCCGCAGCGAGAGGAGCAACCCACGGTGCGAGACCCGCCAGGGCAAACTGGACGGGCTGCCCGCGAGGCTGTACCGCAGCTCCGGGATGAGCGACATTGAGCCCGCCTGCACCGCCACGGCCACGCCGGGTACTGCCAGGAATTCGGTCTCGTGCTCCACGGTGCTTCCGCCACCCGCGGGCGCGCGGACACGCTGCGCGAACCGGACGAACCCCACGCTCATCCCGGGCACGACTTCGAGCCGCCCCACCGGGATCTGGACCCCGAGATCGAGAGCGAACACGTGGCTGCGGGTTGTGACTTCCGCCGGCGGCGCGGGTCCGCGCGGCTCCGTGGTTCCGGCGAAGTACGTCCAGCGCAATCCGACATAGGCGATACGACCCGCTGCCACTCCCAAGACCATCCCGGCCCCGGCGCCGGCCGCATCGCTTGTGCCGTAGCTGCCGACTCCCCCGACCTGGATCTCGCCCTTCTGGGCCGACGCGGCAGATGCGACGATGGCGAGGACCGCCGCCGAGATGCATGCGCGGGGCGATAACCTCACACGCCGTCCTTGGCCACGCGGGCTATACGTCGCATCAGCTCGCCCACCGGCGGGAGCAGCCGGTCGAGCGTCGCCTGATCGTCGATCCAGGTGGCGGTGCCGGCCATGAACACGATATCCACCATCGGGACGAGCGCCTCGGGTCCGGTGAGGAGCATATCGACCTCGCCGTCCATGAACATGCCGCGGTAGTCCTGGTTTTGAGAACCAATCATCGCAAACGTCACCGCCCGCGGATCGCCGCGGATCCGGACGAGCAGCCGCTCGGCGATCCGGACCAGGGAGTCGGCGAGCTCGGTGGCCTGCTCGGACTCCCGCTCGGGAACGTAGGAGGCCTCGCGGTATCGCAAGTAAGCCGCCATGAAACGCGGCCACTCCGCCGAGGCCGTGATCGCGTCCCAGGATTCCCGCGTGGCCAGGAATTGAACCTTCTGATGCAGCTTGGGCCGCAACCCAGCCACGGCCGACGAGTCGGCTGAACGGGCACCGGTGGGGGCGGTGTCGCCCGCCGCCGCGACCAGCGGCACGAGTGCCGGAGCGAACGGCAGGAGAGTCCGGAGGAACGGTGTCGTGTCGATCTGCCGCGCCCAGCGGGCCGCGCGATCCGCAAACCCGTGCCGATCGATCGGGAGCGCGTAGAGACCGGTACGCAGGTCGCCCCCCGCCGCCGCGATCGCCGCACCCAAATCGCGCCGGACAAGCAGCAGTCGCGTCAGCAGCTCGTGGGACCGCATCATCTGCGGGAAGCCGCTGCTCGGCGCGTTGGCCAGAGCCGGCGCGATGATGAGCACGTGGGAGCCGCGCAGGCACGCGCCGACGAGGAGCCCAGCGAAGAACGACGAATTCCAGAGCGAATCGGGAACTTTGACGACGGAGCCGGGCGGCATCAGCGAGTAGAGCAGCGCCTTGGCGACGTTCAACGGTTTTGGCAGGTAGCCCGTTCCGTTGACCAGGGTCATGGCGCGCCCGCCGGAGCGGGCGGCGTCAGGTTGCGCCACGAACCGCGCCGCCAGTGGCGCGGTTTGGAAGGGAATCGGGATTTCCGTTTCCTTCAGGCCCTGGCTCACCAGCAGATCGTGCGCCGCCCGCTTCAGCTCCAGCAGGGCAGGTCCTTGCACGATGAGCGACCGGTCGTCCCAGCCTGGGCCGAGATACTGTTGGCCGACGCCCATTCCCGTGAGGATCGCGACGCCGCGGAATGGATCGCGTTCGCTAACGTCGCGGAACGCGATCTTGCGATGATCACGCATCATGTCGTCGGGATATCCAAAGACACTCGAGACCAGACCACCGCCCCAAAAGGTGGCGTCCGGGCGGTTGGTGATGTTGATGTGCACCTTGATTCGGTTGCGCAACCAGTCCGCGCCGTACTCCCGCGCCTCGGCTTGCAGCGCGCGGGAGTTGAGGACGGCGGTGCGGAGCCGCTTCAGGGCGCGGTCCAGCCGCTCGGAGTCCCGCGCGTCGCCGATCGGCAGGCTGGCGGATGCTCGCAGAGGGTCCTCGAGTACCCGCATCAGCACCCGCGACTTCCGCTGCTCGTAATAGTGCTGGTCGAGAAAAATGAAATAGGAGGGCAGGGTGCCGATCGAGTCGTAGGCTTCGACGCGATCCGCCAGCGCAGTGAGATACCCGTCCACGACCTGGGTGAAGGACGCCCAGTCGAGGGTCCCGGCGGAGGTCGCCGCGGGAAAATCGTGGATCCAGAGGACGTGGTAGGCGCGCGTCTCCCGGATCATCTTGAGCAGCTCCCAGTGAAAATGCAGGTTGGCGACGTAGGAGAGGCGATTGTGGTCGGTGAACGACACGGTCGTCGCCCGCTCCAGCAGCGCGTCCAACTCGGCCTGCTCGTCGTAGTCCTCGGGCAGCAGCGCGTATTGGAACGGCAGCCACACGAGCCGGGGATCGTCCCATTCGCGCGCCGCACGACGCCGCACTCCGTCGAGGATCTCGGTCAGCCGCTGGAACACGAACATGACGTGCTCCGCCTGAGCGGTGGAGAGCGCGCTCGTGGCGACCCATCGACCGAAGCGTCCGCGCGCGGCGACGCTGAATTCCTTCAACGTGTCCTTCCGCTTCTTGCGCCCTAGCAGGGCGTTGTAAGGCAGCAGGATTTGGTCCAGCAGCACTTCCCGGCACCGTCGGCTCAATTCCCTGCCTGCCGAGGCATTACCGGACGCGAGGGTGAAGGCCCGCTCCAGCTGGGTGTGGAACGAGCGTACCTCCTGCTCGACGCTCCGCTCCGCGACATGGGCCTGGAGCTCGGTGATGTACCGAGCGGTGCGCGCCAGCGCGACCTTGGCGTTGCGGCCATCCTGGTCGAGAAACGGGACGATCAGCCGCCGGATCCATTCAGCCGAAACCCGCAAACTGTCGAGTGCCGTGGCGAGGACGGGATCGGCCGCTCGGTGTGGGGCGGGCGAATGGCCGTCGCGGGACACGACGACGTGGTCACGGATGGGCCGGTTACGGCCGGCAAGGGGGTCGCCGAGTGGCGCGGTCACGCCGACGGTGAAGCTGTGGCGTCGGAGCGGGTACCAGTCGAATCGCAGCAGCGAGCCCCGCGTGAGCACGCCTCCACGGCGTACCGGCGTGTGCGAGGTGACGAACATGTCGAGGCGGCCAAGCATCAGATTGTAGTCCGCCCCGATCCCGGCACTGGCATAGGGAATCTGCAGCAGGGCTCGTACGCCGGCGTCACCCCTGCGGCCGCGCGAGCCGACGTACGCTTCCATCCCGAGCTCGGCGAGTCCGATGATCGGGTTGAGCGGAGCATGGTAAACGCCCCCGACGGCCCGCATCAGGAGGTCGGTGGACGGACCTTCAAAGGAGGGGCCTGCACTCAGGCCGGCTTGCCAGTGCCACAGACGCGGTTGTCCGAGGGAAGCGGTGCGTCCGCCTAATTCCGGCGCGCGCGGGATTTGGGCGCTCGCGTCTCGAGCCGGGCCGGGGACAAGCCAGGCGGTCCAAGCAAACATGACGAGCAGCGTGCGGCAGCGTCGGGCGGCGGGAACGGGCACCACGACCTCGAGAGATCCGTCGCCCGAGCACTCCGGCCGGGCGGCGAGGGTCGGATGGATGTAGCGCGCAGGAGCACGGACAGCAAGCGCGGGGCTCAGCGTCAGCCGCTATCCGCGACGATGCAGCGCCCCGGTTTCCTCCACCGCGTGCAGCACGTCCTCCACTGAAAGCGATTGCATGCACAGGTGATGTCCCAGCGGACACGCACTAGGGCCGTGCGCCGAGCATGGCCGGCAATCGAGTCCATCGACCCCCATCGAGACGTCGCGTGGCCCACGGGGGCCGAAGCCGAATACCGGAACCGTGGGTCCGAAAATCACCACGGTCGGCGTCCCCACCGCCTGTGCGAAATGAAGCGGGGCGCTGTCGTTCGTGACCAGCACGCTCGCCTTCTGGATCAACGCGGCGGATTGTCGCAGCGTCAGCTTTCCGCTGGCGTTCATCACCTTGCGCCGTCCCTCCCCACGACCGTCCGGGAGTCCGGGCGGGACGGGGATCGCCGCGACGATCGCGTCCGCCAGCATCACGTCCTCCGGCCCGCCGACCAGGATCACGTCGGTCCGCATGACCAATCGTCGTGCCAGGGCTTCGTAGTGCGGCCACCGCTTGCTTCCCCAGATCGACCCGGGCGCGAGGGCGACAAACGGCGGCACGATCTGCGCCGCGCGCAACAGGGCGTCCGCCGCCGCCACGTCCGCGGCCGTCAGCTGCAGCGAGGGGACGGTCTGGTGGTGCGGCGGCACAGCCGCCAACGCGAGCAGCCGGTCGATCTCGTGACCGCGCGTCGGACGCGGGCGCGTCTCCGTATACAGCCGCCGCCACCCGTCGCGATAGCCCACGCGTCGCGGAATGCGCGCGAGCCACGCCAGCGCCGCGCTGCGCAGCGACCGATGGGGTAGATACGCCGCGGCGTAGTGTTCCGCCTGGAGCCGGCGGGCGAGGTCGCGTAGACCGCGCCAGCCGCGATCGACGCCGCGCTTGTCGTACGGGATCACGCGCCGCACCGCCGGGTGCGTTTCCAACAGGGGCGCGGCGGCGGGAGTTGTCACGACGTCCAACGGCCCGTCGCGCTCCGCGAGCGCGGCGAGCAGCGGGGTCGTCAGCACCACATCGCCGAGGAACGCCGTCTGGATGAGGAGGTTAGTCAACCTGCAGCACCGCCAGAAACGCTTCCTGCGGGATCTCGACGGAGCCCACCTGCTTCATCCGCTTTTTTCCTTCTTTCTGCTTCTCGAGCAGCTTGCGCTTCCGGGTCACGTCTCCGCCGTAACATTTGGCGAGCACGTTCTTGCGCAGCGGGCGAATGGACTCCCGCGCGATCACCTTGGTGCCGATCGCCGCCTGGATGATGACCTCAAACAACTGTCGCGGGATCAGCTCCTTCAGTTTTTCCGCGATCTTTTTGCCCCAATCGTACGCTTTGTCCTTGTGGATGATCACGCTGAACGCGTCCACCGGCTCGCCGTTCAGCAGCAGGTCGAGCCGCACCAGGTCCGAGGGCCGGTACTCGAGAAACTCGTAGTCGAGCGAGGCGTATCCGCGTGAGACGGTTTTCAGGCGGTCGTAGAAGTCGAGGATGATCTCGGCGAGTGGGAACTCCCAGGTGAATTCCACGCGGGTCGGGTCGAGGTAGTGCATCCCCTGGTACACGCCGCGTCGTTCCTGGCCCAGCTTCATGATCGAGCCGATGTAATCGGCGGGCGCGAGGATGCGCGCCTTGACGAACGGCTCCTCGATGCGGTCCAGCGTGGAGCCGTGCGGCAGCAGACTCGGATTCTCGACCAGGTCCATCTCACCGCTCGTCCGGTAGACGTGGTATTCCACGTTGGGGACGGTGGAAATCAGGTCGAGATCGAACTCGCGCTGCAGGCGCTCGCGCACGATTTCCATGTGCAGCAGCCCGAGGAAGCCGCATCGGAAGCCGAACCCGAGCGCCACCGAGGTCTCGGGCTCGTAATGCAGCGAGCCGTCGTTGAGCTGCAGTTTGGCCAGCGCATCGCGGAGCTCCTCGTACTGCTCCGCGTTGGTGGGGTAGAGACCGGCGAACACCATCGACTGGATGTCGCGGTACCCGGGGAGCAGCGGCACGTCGCGATGCCGGGCGTCGAGCACGGTGTCGCCCGAACGAGTGTCCCGCACCCCGCGCACGTTCGCGATGACGTACCCGACCTCTCCCGCTTCGAGCCGCTCGGCGGGCTTGTGACCCAGCTGCAAATACCCGACCTCATCCACCTCGTATACGTCTTCCTTGTGAGACCCGAAGGCGATCTTCATACCGGGCTCGAGTGCCCCGTCCACCAGGCGGAGGCTCGGGATCGCGCCGCGGTAGCGGTCGTAATAGGAATCGAACATCAGCGCCCGCAGCGGCGCCTCCGGCCGTCCCGATGGCGGCGGAATGCGCTGCACCACCGCCTCGAGCACTTCCGGCACCCCGGTCCCCTCCTTCGCGGAGATGCGCATGATCTCCTCGGACTTCGCGCCGATGAGGTCATGGATCTCCTGCGCGCGCCGGTCGGGCTCGGCACCGGGGAGGTCGATCTTGTTGAGGACCGGGATGATCTCGAGCCCCGCATCCATGGCCAGGAACAGGTTCGAGAGCGTCTGCGCCTGGATTCCTTGAGAGGCGTCCACCACCAGGATCGCGCCCTCGCACGCCGCCAGCGAGCGCGACACCTCGTAGGTGAAGTCCACGTGGCCCGGCGTGTCGATCAGGTTCAGCTCGTACAGCTGCCCGTTCCTGGCATGGTAGTTCATCCGCACCGCGTTCAACTTGATCGTGATGCCGCGCTCGCGCTCGAGGTCCATCGTGTCCAGCACCTGCTCGCGCATCAGCCGCTTGTCGAGGGTACCGGTCAGCTCGATGAGCCGGTCGGCCAGCGTGGATTTGCCGTGGTCGATGTGGGCCACGATGCAGAAGTTGCGGATGTTGAATTGGCGCATGCGAGGCGGAATATAGTCGTCGGTCGTCAGGTCTCAGTCGTCAGGATGCCCCGTGGGGCGTCGGACGCCTTCCCGGGTTCCCGACGACTGACAACTGACAACTGACCACTGAAGCCTTACCTTTACCATCGAGGTCTCTCCCTGCCACCCATCACCGGTTGGTTCGATCCCGCCCCGAAAGGCGGCGGTGCGCTCCGTGTAGCGACGAACGGCTATCTCCCCGCCCGTGGGGACCCCGCCGTTCGCCTGCCCGGCCTGCGTCGCGGTGATCTGATCGTGCTGGACAACGGCCGGGTCGCGTCCGTCAACGGAACGCCGCCGGAGCGGCTAACGGATCGTCCCGCGTTCACGAATCTCGGCGCGGTGCATCCCTCGAAGCCGCTCGGACTCGAGATGGCGCAACCGTCCAGCCGGCGGACCGGCGACATCCAGCGCGTCGTGGACTTGGTCTGCCCCTTCGGCTTCGGCCAGCGCGCCCTAATCGTATCGCCGCCCAAGGCGGGGAAGACCATCATGCTCCAGGCCGTCGCCGAGGCGGTCGCGGTCAACTACCCCGACGCCGAGCTGCTCATCCTGCTCGTGGATGAGCGCCCCGAAGAAGTGAGCGAGATGATCGACTGGGGCCGCGGCGAGGTAATCGCGTCGAGCTTCGACCTGTCCCATGAACGGCACGTCGCGGTCGCCGACATGGTGTTCGAACACGCTCGGCGACAGGTGGAGCTCGGCCGGGACGTCGTGATCGTGCTCGATTCGATCACCCGGCTCGCGCGCTCCCACAACAGCACCGGGCGGTCCAGCGGCCGCACGATGTCCGGGGGGCTCGACGCCAACGCGCTGGCGAAGCCAAAGGCGCTGTTCGGGGCGGCGCGCGCCGTGCCGGACGGGGGTTCGCTGACGGTCATCGCCACGGCGCTGGTGGAGACGGAGAGCCGGATGGACGACGTGATTTTCGAGGAGTTCAAAGGCACCGGCAACGCCGAGCTGCGGCTGACGCGCGAGCTGGCGGACCGGCGCATCTATCCCGCGGTGGACATCGCGGCGAGCGGGACCCGGCGCGAGGAGCTGCTGGCGCCGCCGGCCGTCGTGGCCGGTCGCCAGGAGCTGCGCCGACGTCTGGTCGGACTGCCGACCGCGCAGGGGATGGAGAACTTGCTGGCGCTGCTGAAGCGATCCAAGACCAATGAAGAGCTCTTGGGGGCCACCGCTCGCTCAGCGTGACCGAACGATCCAACGGCCGTCAGCCATCGGTCGTCAGCTACTCAGTTCTCGCCCCTTTGCACGATCTTTCGATAGCTCTCCGGATTCCATCGCGGACGTTGCGGCGCGTTCGCGATGTCGAGCCCGAGGTAGAACACCAGCTTCACGATGCGGGCTTCCTTCTCCGCATCGATCTTGTCCGGCGAGTCGCTCACTTCATGGTAGTCAGCGTGCGTGCCGTTGAAGAAGAACAGGATCGGGATGCCTTTCCTGGCGAAGTTGTAGTGGTCGGAGCGGAAGTAAAAGTTTTCCTGCGGCCAGATGTCGTCAATCGGCCGCATGCGGAGCTCGGGATGCGCCGCGGCGACGCGGTTCAGCGTCGCGCCGAGATCCGAATGCTCCTTGCCGATCACCGCGATCGTGTCGCGCCAGTTGCGTCCCACCATGTCGGTGTTCACGGCGGCCACGATGCTCGCGAGCGGCACCGTGGGATACTCCGAGAAATACTCGCTCCCCCACAGGCCCCGTTCTTCGCCGCTCACCGTCATGAACGCCAGCGATCGCTTTGGCCGCGGCGACAACTGGGAGAAGGCCTCCGCCGCCTCGATCACCGCCACCGTCCCCGAGGCGTCGTCGTCCGCGCCGTTGCAGATCGAGTCGCTCCCGCGAGCGGTGCAGCCTTGGCCCGCCCCCGGCGTGCCGACATGGTCCATGTGTCCGGTGAAGAACACATACTCGTTCTTGAGCTGGGGGTCGCTGCCCTCGAGGACCCCAATGACATTCGGTGCGCTTGCAGCCGAGAGCTCCCGGTAGGCCGGCCGGTAGGTCAGCGTGATTCCCTCGAGGCGCCGGGCGGTGCGGGTCGGCTGCGCGCGCAACGCAGCCGGATCGACCCCAAGCGCGCGGGCGGCGTCGGCGTCCCGGATTTCAAGCAGTGCCGGCCGAGGCGTCGTGTCCGCGGCCTCCTTCCACGGGATCGTCAGCGTCGGACGGGAGAGCCGCGCCATGCGAGACTGCCACATCGTGTCCGGACGGTTCGAGATCACCAGGATGCCCGCCGCGCCCGCTCGCAACCCGGCCTCCGGTGCTGGATCCGTGATCCGCAGCCCGGCGGGTTCGGCCTTCGCGATGATGACGACCCACGCGCCCCGCACATCGGTACCGACAAGCGGTTGTAGCGTGTCGCCGGGTCCCGCGAACAGGACGATGGGACCAGACACAGCCCGCGATGGGGGGGGACCGAAGGGGAGCAGATTCACCCCGCTCCCAGGCTTGAGCGTCAGCGACCCGGCCGGCCCGGCGATCTCGAGCGCCGCGCGTGCGGTATCCAGCTGACGCTGCACGATACCGTACCGCTGCAGGTACCCGCCGTTGTCACCACCGGGCCTGAGCCCAAAACGCCTGAACTCGGCGGCCACAAACTGGGCTACCTGCTCGAGCTGTGGGCTGGGCGTGGCCCGACCGAGCATGGAGTCATCGGCCAGGATGCCGACTCTGCGCCGGACGTCGTCCGGCGTAATGGAATTGACGGCTCGCGCGATCGACGCTGGTGTCTGTGCGGCGAGCACGCCCGGGAGCAGAGTGAGCAACCACAAACGGGAAATCGGAGACACGGGAGCTCCTGACGCGATTGGGGACGGAAGGGAAAACTAGCGCGTCCGGCCGTGGGCGACCACGGACGGGCACGTCAGCAGGTTGCAAGGGTGGACGACTTTATGGACGGCGACGCCGCAACTCGGGTTCCCCGGAGGGCCGACCCTTGGTGGGGGCTGCTCGGTCCCGGCGGGGTTCCGCCCGCGGGCGATCGCGTTGAGCATCTGCCGGCGGTCGGTCGCGTTGCGGTTCGGCGCGAGGTCGCTCGCGTTGCGGTTCGACCCGTGGTCGCTCGCGTTGGGGTTCGACGCGTGGTCGCTCGCGTTGGGGTTCGGCGCGCGGTCGCTCGCGCTGCGGTTCGACGCGTGGTCGCTCGCGTTGAGCTTCGGCGCGCTGCCGGTCACGTTGAGGTAGCGCCCGCGACTGCTCGCGAGGCTCTGTCCGGCGCGGCGCCGGCTGCTCGGCTTGGCGCCGCCGCTCGTCCCCTGGCACGACTGATCGATCTGGGCGCCGCTCTGGTTGCTGCTGGTCCGGTTGCCGGCGCTCGTCACGTCGTGGTGTGACGTCCGGGCGTGTGTCGCGGCTGCGTTGGCGCGCATCGGGCACCGGGACGGTGCCGCGGCGGCCGAGGTCGACGCCGCGTACCCCGCGGCGCCCATTGTCATTCACGGGCCGTTGCCGTTCGCGGGTCACGAAGCGGTCGTCGCCGACTCCGCCGCGGTCCTTGAAGATGAAACGCGGCTCGGGCCGGAACGGCCGGGTGAAGACCACCCGCCGGCCGCCATAGTACCGATAGGGGTAATAGTAAGGGTCGTCGAAGACCACGATCCGGAACCGCACACAGGAGTACGCGTACGGGTCCCAGTAGCGATAGCTGGCATAGCTGTGACAGTCATAACAGAGGAACCGCGGATAGTCGTACCGCCGTTCGACATAGTAAGGGACGATGTCGTAGTCCCAGGCGGCATAGCCGTCCGGCACGATGCGCTGTGCCAGGTCGGTGAGCGCGACGTAGGGGTCGCCCCGCACCCGGCCGTTGGCGATCACGCGATAGTCCCAATGGTCGCCGGACGTAATGGGGTCGTATTCGAACGGATCGGCGGCGATGACGGCGAACACGTAGCCGACTCCGGGTGAGTCGACGATGTCAAAGCCATCGTCGCCGCCGTCGATCTCGAACTCCTCCCCGCCGCGGACGTAATTGTCCTCCCACGGCATGCGCGGGTACAAGACTCGAACCCGCCCGTCGGTGTCGACGCGGAACAAGGTTACGAAGCCATCACGGTCGGCTCGCAGGTACACTCGCGCGCGCTGACCGGTGCGGTAGGGATCGTCTCCGCGGTTGGTCCAAACTTCCACGCGGGGCCGATAATCGTCAGTGTTTCCGAGACCCGAGCGCTCCGGCGCGGGGACTCCGACCATCGCTGCAAACAAGAGTAGGTTCGTAAGCATTAGTCCTCCTGCCGGGGGAGAAAAGCAGGCCACGTGCCGTACCGGTCGTTCTGGCAAGCAGTTGCCCGGAAATCACTTGCGCGTTCGAGACAACGGGTCGCAAAGGCCATTGTTGTCCTCTACCACGGACAAATGACCGCTTTTAGCTTCCGCGAGCCATGAGCCCAGCCCCACGTCTCGACCTGCTCAATCCCGCCGATGTGGCGAAGCTGGGGGGCATCGAGATCGTCGCGGAGGGGGTGGTGGAGGGCTTCCTCTCCGGTCTGCACCGGTCCCCGTTTCGCGGCTTTTCGGTGGAGTTCACCGAGCACCGCGCCTACCAGCCGGGAGACGAGCTGCGCTACCTGGACTGGCGCATTCTCGCCAGAGCCGATCGGCTGTTCGTGAAGCAGTTCGAGGAAGAGACCAACCTGCGGGCGATGATCTTGATGGACGCAAGCCGCTCGATGGCGTGGCGCGGCGCCCCGGATCGTCTGACCAAGCGTGAATACGCAGAGCGGTTGGCGGCGGCGGTGGGACTCATCCTGCTCCGGCAACGGGATGCTACCGGACTCATCACGTTCGACGATGCAGTTCGTGAGGTGGTGCCGGCGCGTGTAAAAACCGGGCAATGGCGCCGCCTGGTGCGCGGCATTCTGGCGACGCCCGAGGGGCGGGGAACGGCCGCCGAGGCGGCGCTACGGCACGTCACGTCGTTGCTGGTGCGGCGTGGATTGGTGCTGTTGCTTTCGGATCTGCTGTTGGAACGGGAGCTCACCCTCACGGCATTGCGGTATTTGCGCCACCGCGGTCATCAGGTCGTGGTATTGCACATCATGGATCCGGCGGAGCGTGAGCTCGAGGGGCCACCCGAGGTCCGGTTCCGGGATCCCGAGTCCAAGGTGAGCCTGGTCGTGAGACCGCGCGAGCTCGCCCGTGCGTACCGCGACACCGTGCAACGGGAGATCGCGGCGTGGCGCTCCGCCTGCCGCCGGCACGGGATCGCCTATCACGACATCATGACCGATCAGCCGTTCGGCCTGGCACTGCGCCGTCTCACGTGATCTTCTTGCACCCGCTGGCGCTGCTGGGGTTGGTCGCCGCGGCGATCCCCGTCTTGCTGCATTTGTTCGAACGCCGCACGCCGCCTGAAGCGGAGTTCCCGCCGTTGCGCTATCTGACAGAGGCTGAGCGACGCAGCGCACGACGCTTGCGGTTGCGTCACCTGCTGCTCCTTGTCCTGCGCACGGCGCTGATCGTCGCCGTCATCCTGGCTGCGGCTCGACCTCTCGTGCAGACGAAGCGGCCCGGCGGAGGGCACCCGCCGACGGCGCTCGTCGTGATTCTGGACAACTCCCTGTCGTCGGGCGCGGTGGTCGGCGGCCAAGTGACCCTCGACCGGCTGAAGACGGCGGCGCGCACGGTTTTGCAGCGCGCCGCCGCTGGCGATCGGGTATGGCTCGTCCTGGCGGATGGGATCGTTCGGGCCGGCACGCGCGAGGAGCTCGTTGCGACGGTGGACAGCACGACGGCCGACGCACGGCGGCTCGACCTCGGCGCGGCGGTGAGCCGCGCGGCGCGCGTGGTGGAGGGCGAGCCGGCCACCGTTCGCGAGGTGCACGTGGTCAGCGACCTGCAGCGCACTGCGCTCGGCACCGGACGGGTTGACCCGCCGGCCGGGGTCCGGGTGCTCGCGCTCGCCCCAGCGGGGCCGGCGCCCGAGAACCGCGGAATTGCGTCCGCGCGGGTCACCGACCGCACCGTCGCCGTGGCCGTCGGCGGTACGGCGAGGGCGGGGGCGGTGGCCGTGACGCTTCGCGTCCGGGGCCGTGACGTGGCGCGGGCGCTCGCGTCACCGGGCGCTGCCGTGTCGCTGCCGCTCGCCGATGTGGCTCCGGGATGGAGAGTCGGAGAGGTCGGGCTCGAGCCGGATGAGCTTCGCGCCGATGACCGGCGCCTTGTAGTGTGGCACGTGGTGCGTCCGGCGGGCGTGCGGGCGGGCCCCGCAGCCGGGCCGTTCGTTAGCGCCGCGCTCAGCGTCCTGCGCGACGCGCGGCGGGTCACCGACGGGGCGGAAGTGACCGTCGGCGAGCGCCCCGGCGCGGGAGCGGCGGTGGTCATTCCTCCCGCCGACGCCGCGCTCGTGGGGGAGTTCAACCGCGCGCTCGCAGCCCGCGGGGTCGCGTGGCGGTTCGGGGCGCGGGGTACGCCTGGCCCGCTCACGAGCGCGACGGTGATGGGCGTCGAGGGGGTGGCGGTGACGCGGCGGCTGCAACTGACGGGGAGTGATTCCGCCGTGGTGCTCGCCAGGGTGAACGGCGAACCGTGGGCGGTGGCGGTGGGTGGCGTCGTGCTGCTCGGCAGCCGCCTCGACACCACCTGGACTGCGCTGCCGGCGACGCCCGCGTTCGTGCCGTTCGTGGACGCACTCGTGAACCGCTTCGTGAGGGGCGAGGCTCAGGTGGCGGAGCGTGAGGGCGCCCCGCGGGTCGCCTTCATCACGGAGGGCCGGGACACGGTGGGCGCGACCGTTTTCGGGCCGGACGCGCGGGAATCCGACCTCACGGCCGCCGACCCCGATCTCATTCATGCCGCGCTAGGCGCCGAAGTGCTGACGGCCGACGATTTCGCGGCGGCGGCATTCGCGGGGACGAGCCGCGCCGATGTGAGCGGGCTGCTGTTGCTGTTTGCGCTGCTGTTGGCGCTCGCGGAGCTCGCCGTGGCGACGCTGACGCGTTGATGTCGCTGGATTTCCTCCTCGACCGCTTCGACACTCTCCCGGCGACGCGTGCGCTGGCCGGGCGGCTCCCCGCGGCGGGCGAGTCACTCACGATCGGCGGGCTGCCGGGTTCGAGTCCCGCCGTCCTCGTGGCGGCCCTGGCCCGGCGATTGACCCAGCGAGTCTTTGTCGTGTTTGCGGCGACGCCGGCGGACGCCGAGCGCTGGCTCGCCGATCTCCGAACGCTGCGCGACGGTGGCGTGGTGTTGTTCCCGCAACGGGAAAGCCTGGGCGCCGAGGAGCCGCACGTCGAGATCGCGGGCGAGCGCATCGAGACCGTGGAAGCGCTGTTGTCGGGGGCGGCGCGCATCGTCGTGACGACGAGCCGGGGCAGTGCCGAGCGCACCGGTGTTCCGGCGGCCCTCGCCCGGCGCCGGCTCGTCCTGGCGGCGGGCGGTGCGGAGCCGCAGGCGTCGCTCACCCAGGTCGCGCAGCGGCTTGCCGAGATGGGGTACGCGCGGGTGCCGACGGTCACCGAAGTCGCACAATTCAGTGTGCGCGGCGGCATCCTGGATGTGTACGGATACGGCATGGCGGCGCCGACCAGGATCGAGTGGTGGGGCGACGAAATCGTGTCTTTGCGCGTCTTTGATTTGGACACCCAGCGCTCGGGGGAGCCGGTTCCACGGGTCACGGTTCTACCGAGCCGCACCGAAGCGGATGCCGGAGGCGCCGCGGAGACCGGGCCCGTCGAACGGCACTCGCTCCTGGAGCTGCTTCCGTCCGACGCGCTGGTCGTACTGGACCAGGAGTCCGCGCTCGAGCACGAAGTCGACCGTGCGTGGACCGACGCGGCGCACCATCTCGAAGTCGCGCGGCGTATGGGCGACGCGGCGCCAGCGCGCGAGGAGCTGTTCGTCGATCCAGGGCGGTGGCGGGGCCTGCTGGCCGGGTTTGCGCGACTTGCCCCGGGGGTCGCGGGCCTGGACGGGCGTTTCCCGCTCGCGCCTCCCGAGTCCATCGACCGCGACCTGAAGCGTCTGCGGCAGGTGGTGGCGAGCGCGCCCGCGACCG
>JBOHST010000150.1:0-12575 GCA_050733375.1 Gemmatimonadales bacterium | reverse complement strand
GCATGACCGTGGTCGATTTGCCGTTCGTCCCGGTGACGCCGATCAAGTCGAGTCGCGTGGCCGGCCGGCCATACCACAGCTCGGCGGCGACGGCGGCGGCGCGGCGACCGTCGCGCACCACGATTTGGGGCAGCGCGATCGCGACGGGAGCCTCGACCAGCGCCGCGGCGGCGCCGCCCTGCTCGACGGTGGGGAGATAGCCGTGGCCGTCCTGCACGGATCCGCGCACGGCGCAATACAACATCCCGGCCGTGAGGCGACGCGAGTCCGCGGTAATGCCAGTGATGGCCGGCAATTCGCCGACCGGCTCGGCGGCGAGCAGGCCCGACTGGCGCAGCGCCGCGACGACGTCGGAGAGCGTCGTCACGGGAGGGGACGCTCGCCGAAGAGGGTGACCAGCGCGCCCGCCTCGAGGGACTCCCCGGCCGCAGGCCAGGTGTGCTCGGCCGTGCCCCAGCCACGCAACGCTACCCGGAAGCCCCGCCGATGCAGCGCGCGCACCGCCTCCCGCAGCGGACGGCCCGCCACGTCCGGCACCACACGCCGGACGGAGCGTGCCGCCGTGTCGGGATGGAACGGCCACGGGACGACGTACGGGACCACGCCGCCGCCGTCCGCGAGCACCGGGGGCGGCGTGGCCGCGGAGGCAGCCGATTGGCGTGCGCGATCGAGTGTCGCGGTCTGCGACGCGAGCGCCTGTTCGAGCATCGAGCGCGTGACCGGGGCCGCCGTCTGCGCGGCGAAGTAGCTGATCTTGCGCGGATCGTCGATCTTCACCACGACCACGAGCTGCGGGTCGTCGGCCGGAAACAGCGCGGCGAACGACGCCACATACTCGTCCGCCGCGTAGCGACCCCGAACCGTGCGGCGCGCGGTCCCGGTCTTGGCCGCCAGCTCGAAGTGGGCGAGCGTGGCGCGGCTGCCGGTGCCCCGCTCCACTACACCACGCAGCAGCGTTCGCAGCTGCTTGGCGATCGCGGGGGTCACCACGCGGCGCACCGGCTCGGGCCGGTGGCGGTACAGCACCTCGCCCGAGGGATCACGGATCTCGCGCACCAGCGTAGGCGCGAGCAGCACGCCGCCGTTGGCGATCGCGCCGTACGCTGCGGCGAGCTGCAGCGGGGTGACGGCCACCTCGTAACCGATGGCGAGGCTGACGGCGCTGGTCCCCGACCATTCACCCGGGAGGCGCAGCCGGCCCGGGGATTCCGAGGGAAACTCGATGCCGGTCTGGGTGCCAAGACCGAAATCGCGCAGCATGCCGTACTGCTCCACCCGCTTCAGACGGCCGGCGAACTTGGCCATGGCGATGTTGCTCGACACGGCAATCGCGTCGGCGAGCGTCAGCGATGGAAGGGGGTCATCGTCGCTGAGGATCCGCCCACCCAGCCGATAGCGCCCGCCCTCGCCCGACACCCGATCGGTGGAGCGCACCCGGCCGTGCGTGAGCAGGGCCGCCGCGGCGAAGATCTTGGCGAGCGAGCCGGGCTCATAGGTTTCGGTGAACGCGCTGGGCGGCGAGCTGCCGTCACGCCGCTGCGAAGCTACGGCGAGCAGCTCTCCGGTCCGAGGATCCAACATCACCACGTCACCCCCGGCGGCGTCGGTCTGGCGCAGCGCCTCCTGCAATGCGCGCTGCGCGATTTCCTGCAGCTCGGCGTCGAGGGTGAGCACGACGTCCGCTCCCGCGACCGGTGACGCGATGCGCCGCGCCGGCGACTCGTACTCGCGGCCTGCACGGTCTTTCAGAACCACGGCAGCGCCCGGCGTTCCGGCGAGCAGACTGTCGAACACCCGCTCGAGCCCCGACACGCCGAGGCCACCGTCACCCACCCGGCCGATCACCGCGCGCGCGAACCCGGGGGCGGGATAAAACCGGTTCAGGACCGGTTCGAGATGCACGCCGCGCAGCTGGCGGATGCGCTGCACGTCGACGGCGCTGAATGGACCCCGGAAATACGCGTAGCGCTTGCGGAGGTTGTCCCGCACCACGGCGGGAGCAAGGCGCAACGCGCGGGCGAGCGCCTGGACGTCGCGCGCCGGGTCGCGCAGCTCATTGGGCGCGACGCCGACGTGGTAGGTCTCCTGCGTCAGCGCGATCGCCGTGAGATCGCGATCGTAGAGACCCCCGCGCCGTGCCTCGAGCGTGATGCGCTCGGTGCGCTGCGAGCGCGCCGCTTCCGCGTAGCGGCGGCCTTGGAGCAGCTGCACCTGGGCCGCCCGCAGCACCACGGCGGCAAGTCCTGCCAGGATAGCCACTTCGAGCGCCTGCAGGCGAACGGCGGGTTTCGCCATGGGCTAGCGAGGGGGCGCGTCGGGGCCGGGGATGTTGATGTAGAAAATCTCTGAATCGACGGCCGGGCGCAGCCCGAGCTGGCTCCCCGCGTGGGGCATGAGCCGCGCGCGGCCCGAGGCGGCGCGGATGCGGCGCTCGTACTCGCTGCGCCGTCCCTCCAGGGTGGCCCGCTGCGTCCGCACCTCGCCCAGCGCCCGCGCCGCGCGCAGACTGTCGGTTTGGCGCCAGACCACGAGCCACAGCGCCACGCAGGACGCGGCGAGCCAGAGCACGAACCAGTGGCGGCCTCTAACCGCCATGCGACGCCGCTCCAGTTGCAAACGCCCGGAATCTGGCGGAGCGAGCGCGCGGGTTGGCGGCCAGCTCCTCGGGGCCAGGCGTGATCGCCTTCTTGGTCAGCACCGTTCCCAGCGGGCGTCCGCGACAGGTGCACACTGGTTGCCGGGGCGGACACACGCAGGCGCGGGCCCATTCCCGGAACGCCTGCTTGGCCGCGCGATCCTCGCCGGAATGATAGGCGATGACCCCGAGCCGTCCGCCGGGAACGAGGGCGTCGCGAAACGCGGGGAGCGCGTCCGACAGCTGCGCCCGCTCCTCGTTGACCGCGATGCGGATCGCCTGAAACAGCCGCGCGAAATCCGCGGGGCCGGCCCGGGCCCCGCGCACCTCTCGGATGGCGTTGACCAGGTCGTCGCTGACGAGAAACGGTCCGCGGGCGCGACGGCGCACCACGACGCGCGCCAACGTGCGGGCGCGCGGCTCGTCTGCATCCTCGGTAAATGCCGCGGCGAGCCGCGCCTCGGGCCAGCTGTTCAGGACGTCGGCGGCGCTCGGGCCACGGGCCGGATTCATGCGCATGTCGAGCGGGGTGCCGGGGCGGAAGGTGAAGCCGCGCGCGTCGTCGTCGAGCTGGTGCGACGACACGCCGAGGTCGAGCAGGATGCGATCGGGCTGGAACGCCTGCACCGCCGCGAGGGCCTGGGCCGAGGCGAACGGCGCCGCGAGATAGGTGTTGCCCGCGTCCCCGAGCCGCTGCCGCGCGGCCGCCAGGGCTTCGGGATCACGGTCGATCGCGAGCAGCTCCGCGCCCGCGGCGCGCAGCAGCTCCGCGTGCCCGCCGCCACCCACCGTGGCGTCCACCGCCCTGCGGGCGTCCGCCGCCCACGCGCGCACCGCGTCCGCGAGCACCGGCTGGTGATAGGTCGTGGCGATGTCCATGCGCTCCCCAAAAAAAGACGGCCCCGCCTGCCGAGGCAGGCGGAGCCGGACACTTCGTCCCGCGAGGCGGGTTCAGGCGGGGCTGACGGGGCTCGAACCCGCGACCTCCGGTGTGACAGACCGGCACTCTAACCAGCTGAGCTACAGCCCCCTGCGTCGGAGCGTCGCAATATACCCCCGCGCCCGAGGCAATTCAACGCGTTAGAAATTCCTGCACTTGAACGCCGACTTTACTTTCGGTATCTGCGCCGCGTATTGCATCAGGATATTCCGCATTTGAATCGCGACGGCCGGCGCGACACGACCGCCAAGGTCAATAGCCTGAAGGCTGCGCTGGATGCGCTCGTTGAGCGACTTGGCCAGATCACAATTCTTGTCTTTGACCATGGCCTGGTACGGGCCACCCAATGAGAGTGCGGACGAGAGCCCGAACCAGAAGCTGCCCTGCACCCGGACCTGATGGCGCGGTCCGGTGGTATCGGCCGGCGAGCGGGGCGCGAGCTGCGTCAGCAGCTGGTCGAGCCACGGGTAGGCGGCGTCGTAGGCACCCGCCTGCGCGAGCTTCGAGCCCCCGCTCAAGCCAACCACCGCGGTCGTGAGCCGGAGCGCCGTATCGGGAGACGCGTAGCCGGTAGCGAGATAGGGTCGCGCAACCTCGAACTTTGCGGCGAACGGCGCGCGCATTTGGCGGAGACAGAGGGTGTCGTTGCGTCGCTGGCAGGGCCCCGCCGCCGCCGTGTCCCACACGGCGCGGTCCACGATGGCCTTCGCGATTAACAGGCTCGTGGCGACGTCGTTCGGGGTGACGGCCAGGGCCAATTTGTAGTGCGCCACCGCCGAGTCGATCTGCCCGGCCAGCTCGAACGCGCCGCCTCGTAGCTTCTGGTAGGGCGCGTTGGTGGGGTACCGCTTGACGGCCTCGCCCGTCCACCGCAGGAAACGCTGTGTGTCCGCCGCCTGCTGAGCGGCGCCGATGCCCAGCTTGAGAAACGAGGTGTCGGCCAGTTTGTGGGTATCGGCCTGGATCTCGAGCGCGAGCACGTCGAGGATGCATCCGTTCAGCCCGCCCTCGATGCAGATCCGCTTGCGGAGGTCGCGCATCTGCTGATCGCTCGGATTGAGCCCGAGCCCGATGTCCACGAGCTGCTCGGCCCGATCGAACCTTTTCTGCTGCATCAGCAACGTCGCCAGTCCCCTGCGTAGATTCGCGTCGGCCGGGTTGTAGGAGAGCAGCGAGTCGTAGGCCTCGAAGGCGGCGCTGGTGTCCCCCTTCACCATCGACTTGGTGGCGATGGTGTTCCAGGCCTCGCTGTTGCCGGGGTCGCCTTTCAGCGCCCGGCGCGCGGCCGCAATCGAGCTGTCGGGGGGTGCTTGCTGCACTTCGCGAACGGTCGCCACGCACAGGTGGGCGGCGGCGAGGTTCGGTTCGATGGCGACCGCTTTGTTCGCTTCGGCGAGGGCGCGCGTGAGGGCATTCCGGGCGCGCTGCTCATTGCAGGCACGGGCGAACTCGCCGGCCCGCACGATCGTATTCAGGCGTTGCGCGATCGCCTCACCGAGCGCCGGCGGCGTGGGAGCACCGTTGATCGTGAAGGTCGAGGCGAACCCGGCTGCGCCGGAGATCACGCGGATATGCGCGATCAGCGTGCTGCCGCTGTGGGTGAGCACCCCGGTCGTGTACGAATTGATCGACAGCGCCCGCGCCAGCTGGCTCGCCTGCTGGTTGCTCATGAGGCCGTCGCAGGGGAAGCCGGACTGCGTGAGCGCCTCGCAGATCTTCGCCTTGGGCACCACGAACACCTTGTAGCGCCCGAGCTGGATGAGGCGCTCCCGCGCCACGTTCATGGCGGCGACGCTGGCACCCGAATCCTCCGGCGCCGCGACGGGCAACGGCAGGATCAGGAGCTTCTCGAGGTTTTGCGTCGTAGGGACGGCCAACTGGGCCGCCGCGCTACCCGAGGCACCGAGAGACAGGACGGCGAGCAGTCGAAGCAGTCTCACGCGGTCAACCTCCGTTGCAGTCTCGTACCCCTATGGGCGAAGAGGGATTCGAACCCCCGACATCCTGCGTGTAAGGCAGGCGCTCTGAACCGCTGAGCTATTCGCCCGGTCACGCGGGCGTTAGAGGGCCAATCCCGCTGGGAAGAGCACGCAGTACCCCATCACGAGCAGGATCGGTGCCGCGGTGGTCGAGCCCCGGGAAAGGAGCCAGTAACCCGCCGCCACGCAGACCACGGCGCCGCCCAGCAAGGCGAAATTCAGGGGACCGAAGCGCAGCCGTGAGCGCGCGATGCTCGGGTCGGACACAGGGGGAGCATTCTAGCCCGTAATGCACGCACCGTCAAGAAGTTAGTTGCCTGCGGTCAGGGACGCGGCGGCTCCTGACCCTGCCCCACTAGGTCCAATGTCTCCTGACACTTCCGGCCCCACGGATTGAATTTGTTGGCCTTGAACCCTTCCTCCCAGGTCTGCCGCGCTTGCTCCTGGTTGCCCCCGAACCAGAACGCGCGACCCAGCTCGTAGTGGGCCTCGATCAGATTCGGCCCGAGTTTGAGGGTCTTTTGGAAGAACGTCTGAGCGTCCTCGTACATTTCCCGATGCAGATAGACCAGACCCAGATAAAAATGCGCGTAGAGCGTGGCCTTCTTGTCATTGTCGAGCCGGATCGCCTTGGAGAGGTGCTCGATCGCTTCACCGAAGATGTGCTTCTTGAGGCAGATGTACCCGACGTTGATGCGGGCCAACGAGTTCGCAGGCTCCTTCATCAACACCTTCTGGAAGGTCGAGAGGGCGTCGTCGTACTCGCCGTTCAGCATCTGCGCCCAGCCGAGCAGCGATTCTGCTTGCGTCTCGCCGGGCGAAAGCTGGAGGGCTTTCTGCAGCGCCTGGATCGCCCCGGCATGGTCGCCGAGCGAAATCAGGCTCCACCCTTTCTCGATGTAGGTCGAGGCCCCGATGTGATCGGCTTTGATGGCCGGCCGCGCGCCCGTGAATTCCGGGGCCGGCGCCGCTTCGCCGGAGGACGCCGCCTGCAACTGCTTGTACTTGTCGACCAGCACGCGGATCTCTTCCTTCAGGAGGCCCATCTCGCCGAGCAGGCCGTCCACGCGCTTGAAGAAGGCGATGATATCGCGCTTGACCGCCTCGCGATCCGGGGTGGCCCCGGCGGACTCGAGCCGCCCGGCGATCGCGGCGTACTCCGCGCGCAGCGCAACCATCGGCGACTCACTCATCAGTCCTTCGCTTTCATCGCTGTCGCGAGCGCCAGTTTTTCCTTCGCGGCGAGCAGCTTGCCGGTGTTGAGGACGATGATGGTGCGCTGCTCCCGGCCCACGAGGCCGGTGATGTATTCGGCGGCCAGTCCCTTCACGATGGCCGGTGGCGCGCTCACGTCCCCGGCCCCGATTTGCATCACCTCGGTCACGGCGTCCACCACGACGCCGATGCGGCCGCCATCCCAGTCGAGCACGATGATGCGGGTATCGTCCTTGAGCGGCGCGTCGACACCCAGGCGGGTGCGCAAATCGATCACCGCCACCGGGCCGCCCTGGTACTGCAGCACGCCCACCAGGAACTCGGGCGCTTTGGGCAGCGGGGCCGGCGCCTCGTAGCGCAGGATGCGTTCCACCTGGAAGATGTGGAACGCGAAGTCCTGCCCCGCCACCCGGAAGGTGACGAGCTGGATGTCGTCACCGGTCGTCGTCGTGGTCATTCGATGCGTTCCCCCAACGCGTCGAGATCGAGAATCGGTACGAGGCCGTCCCGGTGCGGGGCCACCCCGGTCGCCCAGGGGAGCGATTCACCATCGGGCAACGGGAGGCCGGCTTCCCGCACCACCGCATCGGCGTCGTCCACCTCGAAGGCCACAAAGCGGCCGTGGAGCTCCACCAGGACGACGGCCTGACCCCGCTCGACCGGGGGCGAGCGCTGGCCCAAAAACGCCGCCAGATGCACCAGCGGGACGAGCCGCCCGCGCAGCGGGGTGAGACCCCGCATCGCGGCCAGCGCGCGGGGCACCTCGAGCACTTCGGTCAGGTCGGCCACTTCGACCACCCGATCGAGCGGCAGGCCGTAGGCGCGTCGCTCGGCGCGCACCAACAGGAATCCGACGCTCACGCCCGTCCTCCGAAGCCGGTGGTGCCGCGGCGCCGCAGCTCAGCGACGACCCGCTCGGCCATCTGTCCGAGGGGCACCACCGCCTCGACGCCTCCCGCCTGCACGGCCGCCATCGGCATTCCCGCGATCACGGCCGAATCCTTGTCCTGCGCGAGGCCGCCACCGCCGGCATCGCGAATGGCGCGCAGCCCGTCGGCGCCGTCGCGTCCCATCCCCGTCAGCACGACGCCTACCGCGCGCGGTCCGAAGATCTCGGCCACCGAGCGGAACAGCGGGTCGGCAGCCGGCCGGACGCCCCACAGCGGCGGTCCTTGATCCAGGGCGACGCCCGGGCCATCGTCGCCCGCGACCACCCGCATATGATAATCGCCCGGGGCCACGTACGCCGTGTCGGCGACGATCGGCGTGCCCGCGTCCGCCTCCACGACCCGCAGCGCGCTCATGCTGTTCAACCGCTCCGCAAGGCTCCGGGTGAAGCGCGGCGGCATGTGCTGCACCACCAGCACCGCCGCCCGCAGCCCGGTCGCCAGGCGAGGAATCAGCTCCGCGAGGGCACGCGGCCCGCCCGTGGAGGCGGCGACGGCGACAGCCAGCTGGGCCCGCCGGCCCAACTCCAGCGCGGGCGCGCGCGGCGAAGGAGTCGGGGGACGCGCCAGCACCGCGAGGCGTGACACGTCGGCCGCGAGTGCCGCCCGCACGGCGGCGATGAGTCGCGGGCGCATCGTCAGCAGTGCCTCGCGCGTCGCCTCGACCGGCTTGGCGACGATTTCCATGGCGCCGAGCTCCAGCGCCCGAATCGCCGCCTCGGTCCCGGGCCCGGCGTGAGCGCTCACCACGACGATGGGTCGCGGCGTCTCGGACATGATGTACCCGATGGCGCCGAGCCCGTCGAGCTCGGGCATCTCGAGGTCCATCGTCACCACATCGGGGGAGTACTGGTGGACTTTGCGCACTGCGTCGAAACCGTCGCGCGCCGTGGCGATGATGCGAAACGGGTCGTCGCCGCGCTCGCCGGCCAGCATATCGCACAGCACGCGCCGCATCAGGGCGCTGTCGTCCACCACGAGCACGGTGGGTGGACGGTCAGAAGATGAGGGCATCGCCGCCGACGGTGTTGCTCTCCACCCGGCCGTCCGCGGGACGGAACCGGACCGACCGGCCGCGTTCACCACCCACCGCTTCCCCGACAATCGGAATCGCCGCCTCCCGCAGGGCGGAGCGCGAGGCCGCGATGTTGCGCTCCCCCATCTGGATGGAGCCCGGGGTCATCAGCGCGGCGAACATGCTGGCGCCCCCTGCCAGCTTCGCCACCAGGCGGTGTCGCTCGGCGCCCGCGGCCACGAGCCGTTGGACGAGGAACGGCACCGCGGTCTCGGGGAACTTCCCGGGCTTGTCCTGGTCACGCGAGAGGCTCTTGGACGGGAGCAGCACATGGGCCATCCCCCCGAGCCCGGCCTTGGGGTCGTGCAGCATGATTGCCACACACGACCCGAGGCCCAGCGTCACGAGCACTCCCTCCCGCTCCACCGCACACTCGGCGACGCGCACAAAGTGCTCCCGGCCGCCGTTCATACCGGTCTCCGGTAGATGCGCTCGCGTACGTCCTCGAGGTGGAGCAGGTCGCGCGCCGGGCCCAGCAGTGTCTCGACCTTGCCGAGCAGCAACAAGCCTTCGGGCCGCAACGCTTCCGCGAAGGTCCGAAACAACCGCTCTTGTCTGGAGCGGTCGAAGTAGATCACGACGTTCCGGCACACGACCAGATCCAACGCCGTATCGGGCGCGCGCTCGTGGGTGAGGTCGTGACGCTGCACCCGCACCAGCTGGCGGATCGGTTCCCGCGGAGTGCGCGTGCCGTCGGGAGCCGCCGGCTCGATCCAGCGACGCAGCAGGGCGGCGGGCATTTCCGAGAAGGCGCTGGGGGGGTACCGCGCGGCCTGCGCGCGCTCGAGGCTCGCGCGATCGATGTCGGTGGCGAGGACCCGGGCGCGCGGGAGCCAGTCGAGGGTGCGCGTGACACGCGCCGTCTCGGCCAAGGCCACGGCGATGGTATAGGACTCCTCCCCCGATGCGCACCCCGCCGACCACACGGAGAGCGCGCCGGCCCGGGCCTGCCACCGCGCGGTCAAATACGGCGCGAGCGCGGCCCAGGTCTCCGCATTGCGGAAGAACTTGGTGACGTTGATGGTGAGCGCGTCGAGCAGGAGGTCGTATTCGTGCGCGTCCTCGTCGAGCACCCGAATGTAGTCGGCAAAGTTGTGCACGCCGCGCGCCCGCATGCGCACGGCGATCCGCCGCTTCAGGCAGCGATCCTTGTACGCCTCGCAGCAGATGCCGCGCGCCCGGGTGATCTTGTCGGTCAGCGCCCGGAACGCCCGCTCTTCCGGCAACTCGGTCACTGCAGCGTGCTCAGCGTCTCCAGGTTGGTTTTCGCCAGCTCGTGATTGGGGTTGAGCTCGAGCGCGCGCCGCCAGAGCTGCGCCGCGAGGTCGCGATCGACGCGCTTGTACGCGATGTTGCCGAGCTTGAAGTACACGTCATCCCCCAGCTCCGGGGCGAGCTCCACCGCGCGCCGATAGGCGGTCCACGCCTCGTCGTACCGCGACGCGCGGTAGGCGAGGTCCCCGAGATTCTTGGAGAGCTGCGGCTGCGACGGCTCGTCCTGGATCGCCGCCCGCACCAGCTCTTCGGCGCCGCGCAAATCGCCGCTCAGCTCGCGCAGCACCGCGAGGTTGTTGCGCAGCACCGCGCTCGCGGGGTAGGCCGCGATGCCCGCCGCCCCGGCCTGCTCGGCTCCCTCGAAATCTCCTCCCAGCGCCGACGCCAGGGCCCGGGCCCAGTACCACACCGCGGGGGGCTGCTGGTTGGCATACAGCTCCTTGGCGCGGTCCAACCGGCCGCCGGCTCCGGTATGATCGCCCCGCTTCAGGGCCACGATGCCCCACCCAAGGTAGATGCGCGGGTCATTGCGCGCCCGCGAGGCGGCTTCGGCGCAGGCCGCCTCCGCTTCGTCCAGGCGACCGAGCTGCTCGAAGGCGAATCCGAGGTTGTGCAGCACCGCCGGCCGGCTGCCGCCTTTCTCGGCGGCGAGTCGTAGCGACTCCATCGCCTCGCGCCACCGTGCCTGCTTGAGCGCGACCAATCCGATAAAGAACAACGCGTTCGGGTCCCCCACCCGCAGCTCGGCCACGCGCCGGAACTCGCGCGCCGCCTCGTCCAGCATCCCCGTCTTGTAGAAGGCGACGCCGAGGTTGCGGTGCTCCTCCACTCGCGCGTCGGTCATCTTACCGACTTCGGTCGTGGTGGTGCGGCCGGCGCGATGCAGGAACCCGGCCGTGATCAGCCCGTAGAGCGCCTTGCCGATCTCGAATTCGCCGGCCCCCGAGTCTTCGATGACCTGATTGACGTCGCGCGAGCCGTCGAGCAGCGGCAGCTCTCGCTGCTGCGTCTCGGTGAGCGTGGCCTCGCTGATGTCGAGCCGCTCGTGGTCCACGATGAAAATGATGTCGAAGGAGGGGACTTTTTTCTCGATCAGGCCCCACTCGTCCACCCGGCGCGCCCCCTCGAGCAGCAGCGACTCGGGGTTGATCGACACCAGAAAATCCTGCCGCTCCGGCCGGACATCGGCCTCGAAGTTGAACGTCCCTTGCGTCCAGGTGAACAGGAAGTAGACGGCTTCCTCGATCTGGACCCGGATGTAGCGCTCCAGCTCGGGCTGCGAGATCGCGCCCTGCTCGACCAGGATCTCGCCGAGCTTCTTGTCGCGCTCGCGGGACTGGCGCAGCACGGCGGTGTCGAGCTGCTCCTGCGTGATCCGCTCGTGCTTGGCGAGGATGTCCCCGAGGCGATCGCGGCGGTTGACGATCGACGCGTAGCAGATGCGGCCCCGGTCGAAGAAGATGTAGCCGAAGTTCGAGCGATCGGCGATCGACAGACAGCCGGTTTTCTGCCCGAGCGCGAGCAGCTGCAACACATCGGGTAGGGATGCTTCCCGCAGCGAGCCCTTGATCGCCACCTAGCGCAGCTCCTCGATCAGGCGATCCGCGGGCGCCACCCAGTCCCACACGATCTTTTCCCGGCTGCGAACGCCACCGGCGCTCGACACCACGATGCCCGACGTGCGGAATCCGACCGTGCGGCGCCGCTCGGCCGCCGTGCCCCCTTCCAGCACCTCGCGGGCGAGGCCGGCGCTCACCGGCACGTCCTGCGCCGCCGCCGCGCTCACCACCCGCTGCAGCACCCCCATCAGGCTGCGGACCGAGTCCGCGGGCCGGTCCGCGAGGTAGTCCACCAGCGCCGGGTCCTCGGGCACGTCCTGCGCGCCCAGCGCCCGCCGCACCACCGTGCGCCGCACCTCCCGGTCCGGCTCGGCGAGCTCGACGACGAGCCCGCCCTCGAGCCGCGAGGTGATGCGCTGCTCGAGCCCCGGCAGCGTCTTGGGATGGGCCGGCGCGGTGAAGACGAGCTGCCGCTCCAGGTCCTGGTACAAGTTGAACAGGTTGAACAGCTCCTCCTGTGTGCGGTCCTTGCCGGCGAGGAGGTGGATGTCGTCGAGCAGCAGCGCCGTGGCCCGCCGGTACCGGGCGCGCCACCACTCCATGCGATTGCCGTCGATGGCGGCGATCAGCTCGTCGATGAACGCCTGCGTCGACAGGCAGGCGACGATGGCGCCCGGCTGTTCCGCCAGCTCGAGGCCGAGCGCGTTGAGCAGGTGGGACTTCCCGACGCCGCTCTTGCCGATCAGCACCAGCGGGTTGTAGCGACGTCCCGGCTCGTCCACCACCTCGCGCGCGACATTGACGGCCAGCTGGTTGGCGGGCCCGACCGCGAAGGTCTCGAACGGTTGCGCGGCAGACGGCGCGGGCGGCGGCGCGGCGCCGGCGCGGACGCGCGCCGCGGCCTCCTCCGCTTCGGCGAGCCGCTCGGGGTCGCGGAACACGCTCTGCCC
>JBOHST010000149.1:0-3264 GCA_050733375.1 Gemmatimonadales bacterium | reverse complement strand
GGCGGCAGCGTCTTTGTGCGCGCCGACGCCAATCTCGCGACGCTGCTCGACTACCGCTACCGCACCGAATGGAAGGCGGAACGTGGCCATCACGGGAAAGGGAAGCAGATGACGGGAAAGACTGGCGTGGATCTGTTCCTGCCTGTGCCGCCGGGCACCGAGATCCGCGATGCCAGCACCGGCGAGCGGTTGGGCGAGCTGGGCGCCGCCGGCGACGCATTGCTCGTCGCCAAGGGCGGTCGCGGTGGACGCGGCAACGCGCACTTTGCGACGCCAACGCATCAGTCGCCACGCGAGTGGGAACCGGGAGAGTTCGGCGAAGACAAGACCCTCGAGCTGGTGCTCAAATTGATCGCCGACGTGGGCCTGCTCGGCGAGCCGAACGCCGGGAAGAGCACGCTGCTCTCCGTGGTCTCGGCCGCGCGGCCGAAAATCGCGGACTATCCGTTCACCACCCTCGAGCCCAGTCTTGGCGTGGTCGCATTGTCGGGGCATCGCACCTTCGTGATGGCTGACATCCCGGGCATCATCGAGGGGGCGCACGCCGGCAAGGGACTGGGCCTGCGGTTCCTGCAGCACGTGGAACGCACGCGGGTCATCGCCGTGCTGGTGCCGGCCGATAGTCCCGATCCACAGCGCACCTACGAGCTGCTGCGCCGCGAAGCCGCACTGTACGGCGCCGAGCTCGCGGCCAAACCGCACGTAGTCGCCGTCACCAAGATGGACCTGCTCCCGCCCGGCGTTTCGCCCCCCGCGATTCGCCCGGCGGACGACGCGCCGGTGCTCGCCGTTTCCGCCGTTACCGGGGCGGGCATCCCGCACCTGCTCGAGGGCCTGTGGCAGCGCCTGCGGACACCGGTCGCGACGAGCTGAGCGCGTATCTCTCGCTGGCGCAGATACCGGGGATCGGAGCGGCCCGGCTGCGCACGCTCATCGCGGCGTTCGGCAGCGCCGGCGGCGCGCTGGTGGCGCCACACGGCGCGATCGCGGCGCTGCCGGGGTTCGGACCCGCGGCGGCGACGGCGGTACGCGCGGCCGGCCACCGGGCGGGGGAGGCAATCCTCACCGACCTGGACCGCCTCGGCGCGACGGTGATCCTCCCCGGCGACGCGGCGTATCCACCGCTCTTGAGCGAAATCGCCGAGCCACCGGCGGCGCTCTTCGTGTGGGGGAACGCGGCGCTGCTGTCACGTCCCGCCGCAGCGATTGTGGGCACCCGGAATCACACCCCCTATGGCGCGGAGGCGACGCGGCTGCTGGCCGGTGGCGTGGCGCGGGCCGCGGTCGTCGTGAGCGGCATGGCGCGCGGTCTCGACGCCATCGCCCATCAGGCAGCGCTCGATGCGGGTGGTGACACGATCGGCGTTCTCGGCAACGGATTCGGAGTGGTTTATCCCGTGGCGAACCGCGCGTTGTACGAACGGGTGGCGGCCGCGGGTTGTCTCCTCACCGAGTTGCCGCCCGGCGAGCGGCCGCGCGTCAGCACCTTTCCACGGCGCAACCGCATGATCGCGGGCCTTGCCGGTGTCACCGTCGTAGTCGAGGCGGCCGTCGGCTCCGGAGCGCTCATTACCGCGGACTGCGCGCTGGACCAGGGACGGAGCGTGCTGGCGGTCCCCGGCCCGATCACCAGCCCGACGTCCACCGGCTGCAACAAGCTGATCCAGCAGGGCGCCAAACCGGCGCTGTGCGTGGCAGATGTCCTGGAGGAGCTTGGGCTCAGCGTGGCCCAGGGCTCGTCGGAGGACGTTCGTGCACCACACCCGGGGCGGCGCGCATCGCCTGCCGACCTGAATCCACTGCAGCGCACGCTGTGGGAGTCCATCGCCGCGGAGTCGACGCATGTCGATACGCTGGTCTCGGGCTCGGGGGTAGACGTGGCGACGGTGCTGACGGCGCTGACCGAGCTGGAGCTGCGGGGTCTCGTGGTGCAGCGCCCCGGCATGATCTTCGCCTTGGGGTGAAGCGCCATTGGCACGGCGTCGCGGCCATGCAGTTATCTATACGAACGTGCGCTATCTCTACATCCATATCCCCTTCTGCGCTCGCCGCTGCTCCTATTGCGATTTCTCGATCGCGGTGCGCCGGCGTGTCCCGGCGCGGCAATACGTTGCGGCGATTCGCTCCGAGCTGGAGATGCTCGGGCCCGCGGGGCCGCTCGACACCTTGTATCTCGGTGGCGGCACACCGTCACGCCTGCCGGCGGACGCGTTGGCCACGCTGCTTCGCTACGCCCTTCACGGCACGCCAACTCCCCACGAAGTTGAAGTCACGCTGGAAGCGAATCCCGAAGATGTGACGCCGGACAACGCCGCGGCGTGGCGCGCAGCCGGCGTAAACCGCGTCTCACTCGGCACCCAATCGTTCGATGATCGGGTGCTCCAATGGATGCACCGCGTGCATGACGCGGCGCGTGCCCGCGACGCCGTCCGAACCCTGCGCGCCGCCGGGTTTGAGAACGTGTCCCTGGACCTCATTTTCGCGGTGCCGGTTGAGTTGGAGCGTCACTGGGCGCGCGACCTCGATGAGGCAATCGCGCTCGCACCGGAGCATCTGTCGCTGTACGGCCTGACCGTGGAACCTCGCACGCCGCTCGCCCGTTGGATTGCCCGGGGGGCGACCGCGGCGCCGTCGGACGAGCGCTACGCCGACGAGTATCTCCTGGCGCACGAGCGGCTCACCGCGGCTGGGTACGCGTTTTACGAAGTCTCCAATGCGGCGCGCGACGGACGGCACTCGCGCCACAACAGCGCCTATTGGAGCGGCCGGCGCTACACCGGCGCAGGTCCGGCGGCTCATTCATTCGACGGTCGCGCACGGCGCTGGAACATCTCTGCGTGGGAGGTCTACCGTCGGGCGATCGAGGAGGGGCGTTCGCCGGTGGAGTCGCAGGAGGTACTGACCGCGGAGCAGCAGGAAATGGAGCGAGTGTATCTGGGGCTGCGGACCAGCGAGGGGCTGCCGCTCGGCACTGTGCGCGGAGGTGTTGCTGCGCTTCGCGCGATGCAGGGCAAGGACTGGTTGGTAGAGCAGGCGGGGCGGTTGCACTGTACGGTGGAAGGCTGGTTGCGCCTCGATGCGTTGGTTGCCGCCTTGACCGGGCCGGCGCGCACTTCGTAATTTGTTTCATTCAAAGTGGTTGGAGCGTTTGAGCACCCTACCGCTGAGCGAACGCGAGCGCCAGGTTTTGGGCGCCGTCATCGAGACATACGTCCAGACCGCCGAGCCGGCCGCCAGCCGGACGATCGCGAAGCGGTTTGGCCT
>JBOHST010000148.1:0-2695 GCA_050733375.1 Gemmatimonadales bacterium | reverse complement strand
TCTATCTGATCGCTCGCCGTCTTTCCGTCTCACTGCCAGTTGGTCTGCGAGCGCGCCCGTAGCTCAGTTGGACAGAGCATCGGCCTTCTAAGCCGAGGGTCGCAGGTTCGAATCCTGCCGGGCGCATTCCTATCAAAGCCCAAGCCCTGTCTCGGTTGCCTACCGGGGCAGGGCTTCGTGATGTCAGTCGTAGGCCGCAGGTCGATGTCGGAAGTGATGGAAAACTCCGTCACATACGCTGAAATGATGCGGAGCTCCCGCGCGGTTCTCCGCGCCTACGTGTTCGGCGGTGAAGCGCCCACGCGGCTCCGCTTCCCGAGCTGGCTCACGGGCGAGGAGGCGATGCTGGTGGACTGCCGGAAAATGCTGGACGCCGTGGCGAAGCATCGGCGGGAAGAAGCGCTCGGTGAAAGTGGACGATTTCCGGCATACTACTGCGCGGCGCGACTCCAAACCTTGGATGGCGATGCGCCAGTGAGTCCCTACACGGTCGGGAAGGAGCTGGGCCACGGTGGGCGTCACTGGTGAATGGGGTCTACGGCCACCTGGGGACGGTGCGGCACCGGAGTCCCGCGGTGGTGTATCGGGTGGAGCAGCACCGGAACGCGCTCGCGGACCGATTGAAGGCGCTCAGAGCATAGGGGTGGGCGCTGTCGATTTGGGAATAGCTGGCTATGAATCTGCCGCTCCCCGGCGTGTATCTTTAGGGGAATCCCTAGGCGTGCGAGCTCCCTGGCATCCGAACCTTTTGGTGGGAGCGTTGCCAATGCGACCAAGTGCGGAGTCAGTAGCCAATATCGCGCAGTGGATGGGCGACAATTTCCCGGATACGAGTATCGGGAGTCATAATCTCGAAACGGGCCCGCACCAGGACGTTGTGTTGTTTCGGGCGCTCGGACAGCAGGCGCGCGCACCGTCTTACGAACTGCTGGTCAGTTACAAGGCTCTGGAGGACCACTCGGTAGAGACCATCACCCGCGACTTGAACGGCTGGCGAGTCGCCGCTGCGCTTCGGGCTCAGCCCGATCGACTCTTGATGTACAACAGATTTCGGCGAGTCGTGGTAGTTGGATGACTCGCGCCACCCGGGCGATTCAGGGGTGGCATGGAGGGCGAATTGTGCTGCTGTGGCTGGCGGCAGGTTTCGCCACGGTGCTGATGATCACATGGCCTGACACCCTCACCATTCGAGCGAAGGAGATTCGTACGGTCCTGGCGGCACTCAGTTCGGACGATCCATCCCTGAAACGACAACGCCAGGAACCACAGGCCGGAACCTTCTACGACAGCCTACTCTCCGATATCGCACCTACCGCGACCCAGAAGTCACAGGCCGGTGCCAATCCTTTCGATGATCTATACTCCGGTCTGTCACCTACCGGTCTGTCACCTAACCAGAAGCAGCACGTCGGGGCGGACACGGTGTTATGGACTGAATCCATTCCGAACGAGGGCACACCGGAACGTATTGCGTTGGATAGCAAGAAGCGTCAGGTACGGGAACGCTTGGCACGTTTCGCTCAGCGTGACGAAACCTTGGCCACGGGCATCTCTGTGATGGGCCTCGGAATCCTGCCCGTAGGACTGCTCGTCCTCACTTGGATTTGGTTTGGTCGAGCGAGTGAGACTCAGCCACGGAAGACCTTTCGGGACTGGCACCCCGGCAAGATTATCCTGCTCTGGTGCATCGCCTTGGTTGTTCTGTACGCTTTGCTCCAATCATTTCATCCGTGGGAGAGAACGCGGGGCCTGATTCAAGGGGCAGTCCTGTTACTCCCGCTGGTGGTGATCACCTGGAAGTGGTTCACTGAACGGGAGCGAGGACGGTGAGGTCCTGATGTCAAAAGTGATCTCAAACTAGGTTGGTGCTGGCTGGTGCCCAGTGGTGCTGTGCTCAGCCGTGGGGCCAGCTAGTGCGGGCTGGTACCCAATGGCGTCCGGTGGGTCCTTTCTAAGCTGAGGGTCGCAGGTTCGAATCCTGCCGGGCGCATGGTCTCACTTCACGCCGTATCGGCCGTCGGCGGCGATCCCCCACCGCGGCCCGCGCGCCACCCTCTGCCCACCCGCCGGTCCCGCCCTTCCTCGTCCGGCACCACCTGCGTGACGGCAGGCGTCTCGGCGCCGGACTCGACCGGTGCGTGCTGCTGGCTCAGCCACAACCCCGGCACGGGAACCGTGACCACAATCTCGTCGGGAGGCCGCGTCGCAATCGTCCTGGCGAATCCGCCACGCAGCTCCTCGGGCAGCGCGTCGAGGGAGCGCAGCGGGCAGGCGATGTAGTTGCCCACGATGCCCACCACCCGGTTTTCCATCACGTCGGCGAGGGTGCGGCCCGCGGTGTCCCGCACCTTGGCGAGCGCGAGGTAGCGCAGCGTCGGGTCGCCGGCGGCGATCAGCGCCGCGGCGTAGTGGGGCAAGATTGGCCGCGATGTGACCGAGCAACCGACTCTCGCGCGGATCCACCCCTGGCGCTTCCGCCAGCGCTGACAGACTCGCCAGGTGCGCCTGCGATTCCTTGTTCAGCACGAAGTCCCGGATCGACAGCAGCCGCTTCCACACGTCACCGGCGCGGCCCTCGAGGTGCAGCGCCGCAAACGACAGCACCCCCCGCGTGCCGTTCTCGATCGCCAGCTGACCGGGGAACCGGAGCGGGTTCTGGTGAAAGTCGGCGAGACGGATTGCGCCGATCCAACGC
>JBOHST010000147.1:0-3036 GCA_050733375.1 Gemmatimonadales bacterium | reverse complement strand
CGTCTGGCGCATCGTAGACCTATTGGCCGAGCGCGGAGTCAGCTTGCCGTTTCCGTACTCGAGCGCGCTGGTGAAGAGTCGGTACAGGCTTCGCGAGCTTCGCGTCCAATCGAAGGGTCGCCCGCTTCGGATCTCCTACGGCTTCGATCCGATGAGGCGCGCAGTCGTGCTCCTCGGCGCCGACAAGACCGGCGACGACGACTTCTACGACTGGTTCATCCCGAAATCGGATGAGCGGTGGGAGCGATACCTCAAAGATGCGCAGAAAGGGGTGGTCTAGGTGGCAACCTATAAGCGCTGGAAGGACATCAAGGCCCAGAAGAAGCTGAGCCCAGAGAAGGTCGCTGCGATCGAAGCAGACGTGAAGCGCGAGCTTCTCGAGATGGACCTGCGGGCGATCCGGGAGCTTGCCGGCGAGACGCAGGAGTCCGTCGCCGAAACTCTGGAGGTGAGCCAGGCGGAGCTTTCGCGGTTCGAGCACCGCACCGACCGAAAGCTCTCGACTCTCCGGCGGTATGTCGAGGCCCTCGGCGGGGAGCTGGAGGTGATCGCGAACTTCGGCGACAAGCGGGTGCGGCTCCACGGAGTGTGAGCGGCAGATGCCGATCTTCTCCTTCGACTACATCGAGAGCCACTCGATGAAGGAAATTCGCGAGGATCTGGAGGCCATGCAGGACTTCCACGCGGATTGGAAGTTTCTGTTCAACGACCAACACCCACCGGAGTTCATGCAGGCGATCCTGCGAAAGGCTGGCTACTGAGCGCGAGAGAACCCATCGCACGACGCGATGGGCGTCACGGTGAGTCTAGAGTAGCGCGCACCCGCTTGAGCCGCTCCTCGCACTGTTCGCTGCACGTCTCGGCGTCGGGACGATCCGGCGCCAGACGCACTCCGCATATCATGCTGGGAGAGGTGCGGGCGAATGGCGGCGGAATGGAGGAAGGATCGTGGCGCGCGGCTCAACGAGAAGGGGATGGAGATTCGGCGGCGCTACGAGTTGTTGAGGCCCCACTTGAGCGAGCAGACCCGTCGACGTTGGGCGGGGGCGGAGGCGCTGGTGTTGGGTCGCGGGGGCGTCACGGTGGTTTCGGAAGCCACAGGGCTCAGTCACACGACGGTGGGAGCGGGCAAGCGCGAGGTGACTCAGGCGCCGAGCACCGAACCGCAGAGGCGCATTCGTGAGCCTGGCGGGGACGCAAGCCGCTGAAGGAGAAATCCCCCGAGCTGATGGCGAAGCTGGAGGCGCTGGTGGAGCCGAGCACACGTGGCGATCCGCAGTCGCCGTTGCGCTGGACGTGCAAGAGCCAGCGCAAACTGGCTGCGGAGCTGACCGCGCAGGGCTATCCGGTCAGCGCCGACGTGGTGAGCGACCTGTTGCGGGAGCTGAAGTACAGCCTGCAGGCGAATCGCAAGACTCGCGAGGGTGCCTCGCACCCGGATCGCAATGCGCAATTCGAACACATCGCGCACCAGAGCCAACGCTTCCTCGAAGCCGGCCAGCCGGTGATCTCGGTCGACACCAAGAAGAAGGAGCTGGTGGGGCCGTACAAGAACTCGGGGCGCGAATACCGCCCTGAGGGATCTCCGGAGTTGGTGAACATGCACGACTTCGGCGAGCGCAAAGACGGTCAGGTGCAGAGAGGAATTCCTTACGGAGTCTACGACCGGGCCAAGAACAACGGCTGGGTCAGCGTTGGCGTCGATCACGACACGGCCAGCTTCGCCGTGGAAACCATCCGTCGGTGGTGGAAACAGATGGGCTCGTCAACCTACCCTGACGCCCAGCGCCTGCTCATCACGGCCGATGCAGGTGGGAGTAACGGCCATCGCGTGCGCGCCTGGAAGCTCGAGCTGCAAACGTTCGCCGATGAGACCAGGCTCGACATCAGCGTGTGTCATTACCCGCCGGGGACCAGCAAGTGGAACAAGATCGAGCACCGGATGTTCTCTCGCATCACCGCGAACTGGCGCGGCCGGCCGCTGACCAGCCACGAGGTGATCGTCAACCTGATCGCAAACACGACCACCACCACCGGCTTGCGCATCCAGGCCCAGCTCGACGATGCTCGCTATCCGACCGGCCTGAAAATCTCCGACGACGAGATGAAGACCCTCAACCTGCATCGTGCCGATTTCCACGGCGACTGGAACTACGCACTCAAGCCGCGTCAGCTGGCGCAAGGACCGTGAACAATCTCAAGAAAACTTCGGCTACCTTGTTCGTCGACGCGTGCTTAGGGAGTAGACGGCGTGCTCGGTCGAACGATGCGAGGTCGGTCAGGACCTTTCGTCGCGGCGACCGCAGCGAGCTCAGCCGACCTCTTCCCGCAGGGTGACGAACTCTTCGGCAGCCGTCGGGTGGATCCTTGGCAACGTTCAGCGTTTAGCCTGAATGCCAGGCGTGATGACGGCTCGGCTCGATGCCACGTTCGCCGCGCTCGAAGGGTCGCGCCGCTGATTCCATGGATCGACGGCGCCGCCGGATGCGGACACCTGTGCCCGGATCCGGACCACCCAGGCAGCGGTAGCCGCGCTTACCCTACGCTCTTTTTCCAGGCTTCCCGTGCGGGGCAGGCTCCATCGGACCGGCATCCTCATTGCAACGTCCTCTCCGCGGTGCAGTTGCTCTTCGACCGCGGGACGATCCTTCTCGAGGATCCTCCGGAAGGCGATCTCCGGAATGTTCCCGGTGTCCTCTGGGATCCGCGTGTTCGCGCCCACCGGGCGCCGGCGTTTCTTTACCCCCGTCTGAAGCACGAGCTCGCGCGCCGAGGGCTTTGCTTCACCGATCGGGTATGCGTCCGCGCTCCGGGGCCGGAGGCGTGGTCCCCGCCGGAGCTCCGCCCGTACCAGGATGCCGCACTTGCCGCCTGGGAGCTCGCCGGTCGCCGCGGAATCCTCGCGCTTCCGACGGGGAGCGGAAAGACGATCGTAGCGATCGCCGCCATGTCGCGCAGCGGCGCCCGGACGCTCTGCCTCGTGCCGACGCGGGTGCTGCTCGCGCAATGGCACCGGGAGCTCGCGCGCTTCTACCC
>JBOHST010000146.1:0-6915 GCA_050733375.1 Gemmatimonadales bacterium | reverse complement strand
ACGAACGTGCCCGAGCCGTATTCCGCGTCCACCAGCGGGGCGAGGATGCGCGGATGGCGCCGCACGAACGCGAACACGTCCACCGCTCGCTCGGGACCAAGGGGGAACACCGTGTGCGGACGCTGCTGCTCATCCTGAACGGCGTGGTAGCGCCCGCCCACCCGGTCCAGCACGTAGCCGGTGTGCAGGCCCAGTACGTTGACGATCGGCTTCCATTTGAGAATATGCGCGTCTACATAGAACGCGTCGCCCAGGATGTTGAACTGCCCCGTGCGACCGTCGGGCAGCAACACCGTGGCGCGGAAGTGCCCCGGTCCGACCGGCTCCGTGCGCACCGTGGCCGCCACCTCCTCATGGGTCAGCGCCCGGTACCCCTGCACGCCGATCCCCACGGCGGCGGCGAGCGCGCCCAGGCTGAGACACAGGAGGCCCACGAGCAGCGCCCCGACTCCCCCCAGGATCCTGCGCTTGCGGAACGTTGCGATTGCGACGATGACGAGCAACGCCGCAAGCACCACGAAGATCAGAGCGACGATCGTGAGGGCCGACATGGGTCAGAAGCTACCATGCCGGACCGGGACGGCCAAATCGGCACCAAATGGAAACCCTCCCCGAGCCACCGAGGAGGGCTTGGCGCCCATCATCCCGGAATTGGGATGCCCTACACCTGTGACCGCTCTCGCGCCGGCGGACGGACGCTGTGGCGACGGTCGGGGATTACGCGACGATCCAGGCCGGCCCGGCGATCGAGCTCCATACGGCGGTCCAGCCCGCTACGCCGTTCGAGGGCCACCGGAACGACCTGAATCCGTCGATCCGAGCCCTCGCGGCGACCGAACTGCCGTCGATTGGTCCCACTGCGCCGACCTGCCATTGCGTTGCTCGTTCGCAAGAGCTATGCCTTTGGCCCTGTTCGACTTGACTTGGGCTAGTTCGATGCAACCACGGGACTTGGGGGCCTGGTCATGCATCACACTCGCCCCTCGGCATGGTCCGTCCGCTACGAGTGCGGAGGGGGAGCGACACCTATCGGCTAGCGGCCCAACCCCTCTTCCTGTCGAAAGATCCGCCCGTCGCCCATCACGAACACGGGGCGTTCGAGCGCGGTGATATCGTCCAGCAGATGCTAGGCGGCGTTCAGGGTCGCGGCCCGGATCGCCTCGAGCGGGGTCATCCCGAGGCGGACCAGGTGTCCAAACTCGCGCGCGCTGCGACACGCATACCGGCCTCGCTGATCGCGTGGGCGATCACGCGCTTCCCCGCCGCGCGCGCTTCCCGAATGGTGGCGACCCGCTCGCTGTCCGAGATCTCGTACCGCTGCGGGTTCGAAGGCGCCCGCCACCCACCCCGTGACGCACAGCTTGATCACGTCCGCCCCACGCGCGACGTCTTCGCGCACCCGGCGGGCGAAGGCGTCGGGGCCGGGCACTCGAGTCCCACAGCGCACAAACCGTCGACGTGGTCGAGCGAGAGCGGATCGAGCCGAACGAATGTGCCGCTCAATGTGACTGATTGGACATTCATTGCAGGCCCCTACTGTAGCGTCAGCACCACACAAAGAGTATCGTGAGACAGGCATTCGCCATGGCCGTTTCGCATAGTCCACGGCCACCAGCCCTGAACTTCGGCCGGCTGAGCGGTTACGGCCAGGCCGGGATGAGGCACGACAATTGCCAACCAGACACCCGTCACCCATGACCAGCGCATCGACGTTGCCAGCCACCGTGCCGCCCGGGGCCGTATCCGGCGTGGCCGGCCTCGAGCTCCTCGGCTCCGTGGACCAAACGGCGTCCCGCGTGCTGACGACCGACGCCCTGGCGTTGGTGGCGCGTCTGGCCCGCGCCTTCGAGGATCGGCGTCGCGAGCTCTTGGCCGCTCGAACCGTCCGCCAACATCGCATCATTGACGGCGAGTCCCCCGACTTTCTGCCCGCGACACGGGGCATCCGGGAAGCGGAGTGGACGGTCGCCCCGATTCCACAGGACCTGCTGGATCGCCGCGTCGAGATTACCGGCCCGGTCGACCGCAAGATGATCATCAACGCGCTCAACTCCGGGGCGCGGGTGTTCATGGCCGATTTCGAAGACTCGCACGCCCCCACCTGGCGCAACACGCTCGACGGCCAGGCCAACCTGATCGACGCGGTGCGCCGGACGATCAGCTACGACAGTCCGGAGGGCAAGCGCTACACGCTGGGCGACTCGCTCGCGACCCTGATGGTCCGGCCGCGCGGCTGGCACCTCGACGAGAAACACGTCCGGGTGGATGGCAGGCCGGTGTCGGCTTCGCTGTTCGACTTCGCGCTGTTCTTTTACCACAATGTCGAGGCGCTGCTCCACAACGGTACGGGGCCGTATTTCTACCTGCCCAAAATGGAAAGCCATCTCGAGGCGCGCCTGTGGAACGACGTGTTCGTCCTCGCTCAGGAGCACGTGGGCGTCCCGCGCGGGACGATCCGGGCCACGGTCCTCATCGAGACGATTCTGGCCGCCTTCGAAATGCACGAGATCCTATGGGAGCTGCGCGAGCACTCCGCGGGACTCAATTGCGGGCGCTGGGATTACATCTTCAGCTTCATCAAGAAGTTCCGTCACGATCGGCGGTTCGTGCTGCCGGACCGGGCGGCGGTCACGATGGACCGGCCCTTCCTCCAGGCGTACGTCGATCTGCTAATCCAGACCTGCCACCGCCGCCACATCCACGCGATGGGCGGCATGGCGGCCCAGATCCCCATCAAGAACGATCCGGCGGCCAACTCGGTCGCCTTGGCAAAGGTTACGCAGGACAAGTTACGGGAGGTCAATGCCGGGCACGACGGCACCTGGGTTGCGCATCCAGGGCTGGTGCCGGTGGCCAGAGGGGTCTTCGACGCCCGGATGGCGGCCTCCCACCAACTCCAGGTGACGCGCGACGAGGCGCGCGTCACCGCCGCCGATCTGCTCGCCATCCCGGAAGGGGAAATCACCGTTCAGGGATTACGGACCAACATCGACGTCGGCATCCAGTATCTCGAAGCCTGGCTGCACGGCTCGGGCTGCGTCCCGATCTACAACCTGATGGAGGACGCGGCGACGGCGGAGATTTCCCGCACCCAGGTGTGGCAGTGGGTGACGCACGGGGCCAAGCTGGCAGACGGTCGCCGCGTCACGGCGGACCTGGTGCGGCACACGATGGTGGACGAGCTGGGCAAGCTGCGCGAGCAGCTCGGGCCGGCTCGATACGACTCCGGGAAGTTCGATCTTGCGTCGAAACTCTTCGACCAGATGATGACGGGGACGGACTTCCCGGAGTTCCTGACGACCGTGGCGTACGACTACATCGACTAACGGCCCTGGGAGGGGACGCATGAAGCAGGAATTCATATCGGAGCTGGAGCGGCGGTGGAGCACCAGCCCGCGATGGGCCGGCATCACGCGGCCCTACACCGCCGAGGACGTGTGGCGGCTCAAGGGCTCGCTCGACATCGTCTACACCTTGGCGGAAGTCGGGGCGGCGAAACTGTGGCGCCTGATGCACGAGGAGCCATACGTGGCGGCGCTGTCCGCCGTCACCGGCAACCAGGCCGTGCAGGAGGTTCAGGCCGGGCTCAAAGCGATCTACGTGAGCGGCTGGCAGGTGGCCGCCGATGCGAACACCGCCGGCCAGATGTACCCCGACCAGAGCCTCTACCCCGCGGACAGCGTGCCCGCCCTGGTGCGTCGGTTGCAGCGCGCCCTGCGCCGTGCCGACGAGATCCACCACGCCCGGGGAGACGAGACGATCGACTGGTACGCGCCGTTCGTCGCCGATGCCGAAGCGGGGTTCGGCGGCACGCTCAACGCCTTCGAGCTGATGAAGGCGATGATCGCCGAAGGGGTGGCGGCGGTGCATTACGAAGACCAGCTCTCGTCGGTCAAGAAATGCGGCCACCTGGGGGGCAAGGTGCTCGTGCCGACGAGCGAGTTCATCGCCAAGCTCGTCGCGGCCCGTCTGGCGGCAGACGTATGCGGCGTGGACACGCTGCTCATCGCCCGGACCGACGCCAATAGCGCCTCGCTGCTCACGAGCGACGTGGATGAGTACGACCGGACGTTCTGCACCGGCGAGCGCACCCACGAGGGGTTCTTTGGCGTGCGCGACGGCGTGGAGGCGGCGATTCACCGCGCGCTCGCCTACGGCCCGTATGCCGACCTGCTCTGGTTCGAAACGTCGAAACCCGACGTGGCTGAGGCAAAGCAGTTTGCCGAGGCGATCCACGCGAAATTCCCGGGCAAGCTGCTGGCGTACAATTGCTCGCCGTCGTTCAACTGGCGCAAACACCTCTCGGAGGCCCAGTGCGCCTCTTTCCAGAAGGACCTCGGCGCCATGGGATACAAATTCCAGTTCGTAACGCTGTCGGGGTTCCACGCCTTGAACATGGCGACCTATGACCTGGCTCGAGCCTATCGCGAGCGGGGCATGGCGGCGTACGCGGACCTCCAGACGCAGGAATTCGCGGCTCAAGGCCAGGGGTATGAGGCGGTGAAGCATCAAGAGTTCGTCGGAGTGGGGTATTTCGACGACGTTACGCAGGTCATCGCTGGCGGGCAGTCATCCACCACCGCGTTGACTAACTCCACTGAACAGACCCAGTTCCACGAACCGGCAGCGGTTACGGAGCGAGTGGCCCAGTAGTTGCTATAGTCGGCGCAGCGGATAGGGACATAGGGGAGGGATCCATAGCCGGCAAAGGCGGCGTCTTCCAGGATGTCGCGCCGGCGGCCGGGGGCAGTGCACGGCCACCCGGCACCCTCCCCCCGAATTTCGGTAGCGCCGGGGCATATGAGGCGGCGGGAAGGGCGAAAGAGCTGGACCGGGAAGCGCCCTCCCCGCATGCCTCTCCCGGCAGAGCAACGACATAGGAGGCAGCGCGCAAGCGCCACGCCTCAGTTGACGCGAAGCGCCGAGGACCGTAAATCCTCGGCGCTTCGCGCATCTACTCTGTGCCCCAGGCCACGCCCTGACCAGAGCCTGCGCCACCGACTGGCACTGGCCTTGCACTGGATATTAGGGGCCAGGGCGTCAATCCCACGACCGCCCGGAGACACAGGGAGAAACCTACGTGAGCTCGCGCAATAGCGGTCGGAACATCGAGGGGGTGCTGCGCACCGCCGAGCTGCTGCTGGAAGCCCGGCAGCACGAGCGTGCCGGCAGGATCAGCGAGGCGATGGACTTCTGCATGGCTGCCGTCGCGGAAGCCGCGTGGTGCGGCGCATGGGCCGCTCAAGCCGTCGGCCTGCGGCGCCTCGGCATGCTGCACCACCATCGCAACGAACTCGCCGCTGCCCGGGAAACCTGTCGCTCGAGCGTGGAAGTGGCGCTGCGGGCCGGCGAGCCCACGATCGCCGTTGAAGCGCTGCTCTCGCTCGGCAACTTCGAGCTGGCCAGCGGGAACGTCGCCGCCGCCCGTGATACTTACCACGAGGCCCTGGCGGCCCTGGGTGACGAGCATCCCGAGCTCCGCGCCCGAATCGAGCGCGATCTGGCGCTCCTCGCCGTCGAGCAGTCGAAGCCCCGTCCGTCCGAGCAGACCGGCCACCGCGCCGCCTAAGCGAGCGATGACCGATCCGGGATCCACCCTGCCGCCGCGGGTGGCCGCCGGTGAAGTGTGCGCGTGGTGTCTCGCGGAGTGTCAGGGTGCCCACGGCAAAGCGGTGTACTGCGCCAAGTGCTACGACAATGCGTTTGCGACCCGGAAGAGTTTCGGACTCCTGCCAAAAGCGACGCTTCCACTGAAACAATAGCCATCAGCCATCAGCCATCAGCTCATTCCAAGCCGTGAAGCTGACCACTGATAACTGACGGCTGATGGCTGACGGCTGATTGCTGCCGTTCACAGCCTCTCCGGCGGCACTTCGGCTGGAGCCGACGCGGGCTCCCGTTCCAGCTCGGGCGTGAAGTCCTCACCGGGATTGATGAACCGGTCACGCTCGAAGCGGTACTGCTTGTCGTACAACTGGCGGTAGCGTCCGTTGGCGGCGAGCAAGGTTTCGTGACTGCCGCGCTCGACGATCTCCCCATGCTCCAGCACCAGGATCTGATCGGCGCTTTGAATGGTCGAGAGCCGGTGCGCGATCACGAACGTAGTCCGGCCGCGGCGCAGACTGCGCAGCCCGTCTTGGATCAGCGCTTCGCTCTCCGAGTCGAGGCTCGAGGTGGCCTCGTCGAGAATCAAAATGCGCGGGTCGGCAAGGATCGCCCGGGCGATGGCTACGCGCTGGCGCTGTCCGCCCGAGAGTTTCACCCCGCGCTCGCCGACGATCGTGTCGTAGCCGTGCTCGAACTCCCGGATGAACTCGTCGCAATGGGCGATGGCGGCGACCGCCTGTACTTCGGCCGGCGTCGCGTGCGGCCGGGCGAACCGGATGTTCTCCGCGATGGTCCCGTCGAACAGGAAGTTGTCCTGTAACACCACACCGAGCTGCGTGCGGTAATCGCGCAGCGGGATCGTCGCCAGGTCGCGCCCGTCGATCAGCACCCGGCCCGCCTGGGGCCGGTGAAACGCCATCACCAAGCCGATCAGCGTGCTTTTCCCCGACCCCGAGGAGCCGACGAGCGCGGTGGTGGAGCCGGCCGGAGCCCGGAACGACACGCGTTTCAGGACGTCGACGCCGGGCTTGTAGGCAAAGGTGAGGTGTTCGAATTCGACCTCGCCGCGCACCTCGTCGAGCGGCGGGCGGGTCTCATCCCCCGCGTCCTCCGTGAGCTGGGCGCGCACTTCGCGGATCCGGTCCATCCCGGCGAACGCCTCGGTGATCTGCGTACCGATGGACGCGATCTGAACGACCGGGGCGGCCATCAGACCCGTGAAGAAGATGTACATCACCAGGTCGCCAAGCGTCATCGACCCGGCGATGATCGCGCGTCCCCCCACCAGAATCATGAGCACCCCGATCA
>JBOHST010000145.1:0-4834 GCA_050733375.1 Gemmatimonadales bacterium | reverse complement strand
GAGGGCGTCGAGCGGGTTCATGCGGAGCGTTTCGCCGGATGCGTGTGGACGGGGTTGCCCTTGAGCCAGATCTTCAGGGCGTTCCAGTGAATCGCCCACGCCACCGACGCCGTCATCAACGGGTAGGCGAGCAGCAGGCGGGCCAGCGCGGGCCCCGAAATCTCCCGTCGCACGAGGGACAGCGTCGCGTCGAAGATTTTTCCGCGCGCGTCGAAGTTCTCCATGTGCACCCCGAGCTTGCGCCCCGGCTCGGCAAAGCGCCAGTCGTACTGATGGTCCATCGGCATGAACGGGGAGACGTGAAACGCCTTGCCGAACCGGAAGCGCAGCACGCCGTTCATCGCCGGGGTCCGGGGGAGGACATAAGCGTGCCGTTCCTTCCACGGGGTGTTGGTGATCTCGGCGACGACCGCCTCCACCCGCGCGTCGCGCGCGTCGTAACAGTAGTAAAAGCTGACCGGGTTGAAGCAGTAGCCGAAGTAGCGCAGGTGCGTGAGCAGACGGATCGGTCCGGCGGGCCGAACGCCCGTCTCGCGCAGGACGGTGCGCCGCACCGCCTCGTCGAGCGGCATGTCGGGGTCGCCGTGGTAGTCCGCGCGGCGGAACCAGGCCGGGGCCGCACGGCGCGCCGACCAGAGCCAGCGGCCATCGAGGACATCCGGGAGCTCGTGCAGGTCGAGGTACATCATGAACACCCGGTAGCGGAACGCGTGCGGATGCGGCCGCAGCCGCCGGTGGCGGACGAGGCCGGTGTAGATCGCGCTGTTCACAGCGTCGCCCCGAACGGCGTGCACGCGGCGAGCGCGCTCGTCACGCCGTCTTCGTGAAAGCCGTTGCCCCAATACGCGCCACAGTAGTGCGTCCGGTTCACGCCGCTGATTTCACCGTGTCGTCGCTGGGCGCGCAGGCTCGCCCTAGTGGTGACCGGGTGGTGAAAGGTCAAGCGTTGCAAGACCCGTTCCGGCGCCACATCCGCCGTGCGATTCAGGGTCACGCAGAACGTCACCGGCGCCTCGAGCGTCTGCAGGATGTTCATGTCGTACGTGATCGCGACCGGCGCCGCGGGATCGTCGGCCAGGTGGTAGTTCCACGCCGCCCACAGCGATCGGCGGCGCGGGAGGAGGGATGGGTCGGTGTGCAACACCACGTCGTTCGCCTGATAGGGGAAGGCGGCCAGGATGTCGCGCTCCGCCGGCGTCGGATCGGTGAGTATATCGAGCGCCTGGTCGGCGTGACACGCGACGATCACTGCGTCGAACGTTTCCCCATCGACCTCGACGTGGGTGGGTCGCCGCGTCACGGCCTGCACCGGGTGGCGCAGCCGAATGCGGTCCCGGAATGGCGCAGTCAGCGCCTCGACGTAGCGCCGGGAGCCGCCGCGGATGACCCGCCATTCGGGGCGATCGCGGAGCGCGAGCATACCGTGCTGCTCGAGGAACCGGACCAAGAAGGCGAGCGGCATATCGAGGACGCGCTCGCGCGGCTGCGACCAGAGGGCCGAGGCCATCGGGACGATGTAGTGATCCACGAATTGACGGGAGTAACGAGCCGCCGCGACGTATTCCACGAGCGTCGCCCGGGCGGCGCCGTCGAGCATGGCGCGGGGCGCCTCGCGGTTGAACCGCCTGATGTCCATCACCATGCGGTAGAACGACGGTTTTACCAGATTACTGCGTTGACCGAACAGCTGGTTCAGCGTCGAGCCGTTGTATTCGAAATCCGTGCGATCGGCGCGGACGCTGAAGCTCATGCAGGAGGGTTGCGACGCGACGCCCAAACGAGCGAGCAGCCGCGTAAACTGGGGATAGTTGGGCTCATTGTAGACGATGAAGCCGGTATCCACTTCCCACTTCGTGCTCCCCAGCTCGACCGGCACCGTGTGCGTGTGCCCGCCGGGAGACTCGTTCGCTTCGAACAGGGTGATCGTGTGGTCGCGATTCAGCAGGTGGGCGGCGACCAGCCCGGCGATGCCCCCGCCGACGATCGCGATCCGCACGCTCAGGCGCGCTCCAGGACCCTGGCCGGCACCGCGTGGAGGTTCTTGATGATGCCGAGCTTCGAGAGCAGCCAGAGCCCGTAGAAGGTGAGGTCCACTTCCCACCAGTAGAACCCCTGCCGGGCGGCGCCCGGATACCAGTGGTGGTTGTTGTGCCAGCCCTCGCCGAAGGTGATGAGGGAGAGCAGCAGGCTGTTCTTGCTGTCGTCGTCGGTGGGGAAGCGCCGCCGCCCCAGCTGGTGCGCCAGCGAATTGATGAAGCAGCTGCAATGGAACAGCACCACGGTGCTGACAAAGAATCCCCACACGAGCAGCTGGGCGCCACCGATGAGGAACAGCGTCGTGGCGAGCAGCAGCGGCACCACGATGTCGAACCGGTCGAGAAAGCGAAGCTCGGGGTACCTGGCCAGGTCGGGGACCTGCTTCAGATCGGTGGGGAAATTCTCGGGCGAGGTGATCCAGCCCATGTGACTCCACCAGAACCCGTGCTGGCGCGGGCTGTGGACGTCCGCTTCGGTGTCGGCCACGCGGTGGTGTTTCCGGTGGTGCGCCGCCCACCACAGGGGGCCGCGCTGCACGCAGGTGGCGCCGAGTACCGCGAAAACGAACTGCATCGGCCGCGATGTCTCGTAGGTGCGGTGCGAGAAGTACCGATGATAGAAACCGGTGATCGCGAACATCCGGGCGACATACAAGCCGGCGGCCACCCCCACCGCTGTCCAGCTGGCTCCCACCCAGATCACCGCCAGGCAGGCGAGGTGCATTCCCACGAAGGGGAGGACGCGAACCCAGTCCACTCGATGCTCCGCCGGCTTGCTGACCGAGGGGGAGGCGGCGGTATCGAACCACTGGATGAACTTGGCCAGCAACTGTTTAGGTGTGCTCATCGGTCGCCAATCTAACGTTTTCGGGCGTTTCCGGACGCGCTCAGCCTCCATATGTACGCCGCCCCGGTCCTGGCGGATGGAACCCCGATGAAGCACGTCCCGTACGGGACGCCATGCGTCGAGTTTCCAGCGCCGCCCTGGTGATCGTCGTCTCTGCATTTGTCGTTCCATGCCGCCTGCCCGCGCGGCGACCCTCCCGTATCGGCTGGACGAGGAACCGATTCTGGACCGGTCAGCAGGCACCTTGGGTTCCGTCCTTGGCGGTGCCTTTTCATTTTTGGGGTTGGTACTCAAGCTTCCCGCGTAGTGTGTCCATGAAGTTGATGCGCTCCTTGGTTCACATTCTGGCTGTCGATGAAGGCGGAATTCTCACGCGCGACATTCCTCGGCGGCGACGTAGAGGCCCCGCCCGCCGGTGGGTCCGGACCGTATAGATTTGCTGCGTTGTGGCGATGAGCACGACCAACCCCTACTGCGCAGCCCTCGGCATCCAGGTGCCGCGCCTGGATGTGGCCAAGAACAGGGCGGAGGCCAACTACTATTCGCTTCTCATGGTCGCCTTGCTCGAACGCGGCGCGCCGATCGCGCTCGAGGAGGCCGCGAAGCGCTTTGAAGCGGCCGGCATCGCGCCCACCGGCCGCGCCCTCGCATCGCTCAAGCGGTGCAAGCCGGCACGGCCTCCCATCTACCGCGACGGCAATCTCTATGCCCTCGATCCCTATGACGATGAGGTCGATCTCTGGGTGTTCCGCCTCGGTTTGCGGCCGCCCAGGGCACCTGGGCTCCAGGTCATTCGGCCCGACCCGGATCCTCTCCCATCGCCTGACGAACCGCTGACCGTTGCCGCCCTGGACGAGGCATGGCGCGAGGGCGTCCCGACCAACTGGTCCGCGCAACGGATCGCGATCTGCGTACTCGACGCCCACAGGAAGCCGATGCGGCCCGAGGATGTGCTGGCCTTTGTCAGCGCGCGGAGCCAGTGGAGCCTGCTGTCAGCCGACTCGGTCACGTACTGGCGGCGGGGGGCGGCGGTACGCGGGCGCGACGATGGGTTGTGGGAGCTCGACGGCGGACACGCTGCCGTTCGCTCAGCAAGGCAAGCAGTTCGTGAGCGCATCGCCACGGTCCGCCGCTGGGCCCACCTGCGACCCGACCCGGCGGTCATCGAGGCCAACCGCAAGCGTTTCGAGAGCGAGCGCGCCGCCCATGCGGAGCGCTTCGCGCGGATGCGGCGGGTCCTGATCCATGCGTTCCCCGCCCAGCAGCCCGAGGCGGTGGTGCTCGTGGACGTGGACCGGCGCGAGATCACGACGTTCATGGGCGAGGAGATCCCTGCGGCCGGGGCGACGCTCGCGGGCTGCGACATCATCGCCGCCGTCGGCGTGCGGGCGCTGCTCCGCGCTTTGGAGTTCGAGCCCGGCGAGCGCCGCCTTGCCGAGTTGGGGCCGCCGCAGAAGACCACACAACTCAACAAGCGGGGGCGGACGCTCCAGATCACGACGAGCCTGTTGGTTCAGGGCTCCTGTGGCATCAGCCGTCCCTTTGCGGACGAGACGGTGCTGCGTCGATACCTGCGCGACGGGGATGATGCGAAACTCCGCCGCCGGCTGGAGGCGGATGCCAAGTCCCTCTTCGCCCTCTACCAGTACGGTCGCCTCCACGGAGCCTTGCGACTCCGGTGGGGATTCCTCGACGAACGGCTCCCCGTACCGTGGGTCCACCGCGACGAGCACACCCTCTACGATCTCATCACGCGCGCCCATGAGAGCGGGGTGCCACTCGACGTCGTTATCGGACGCGCACCGGGCTGGGCGGACCCGTGGTCGCGGGCACAGCGAGCCTACGTTCGGAAGCAGGAACAGGGATGGCGGTCCTGGCTGGTTGACGAGCAGGGCTATGGGATTGACGCAGCGGACATCCAGCTCGCGCGCCTGGCGGGAGCGGATCGAGG
>JBOHST010000144.1:0-3646 GCA_050733375.1 Gemmatimonadales bacterium | reverse complement strand
CGCGCCAATTCCCTCTGGCCGATGCCGTTCGGCACTGCCTGTTGCGCCATCGAGTTCATGGCGACCGCCGCGAGCCGGTTCGATCTGGCCCGCTTCGGCATGGAGCGCCAGGCGTTCTCGCCGCGCCAGGCCGACGTGCTGATTTGCGCCGGCCGGCTGCCGTTCAAGTTGGCCCCCGTGATCCGCCGGATCTACGACCAGATGCCGCAGCCCAAGTGGGTGATTTCCATGGGGGCCTGCGCCTCGACCGGCGGCATCTTCGACAACTACGCGATGGTGCAGGGCATCGACACCATCGTGCCGGTCGACGTCTACGTCCCCGGCTGCCCGCCGCGGCCCGAGGGGCTGCTGTACGGCATCCTGCTGCTGCACAAGAAGATCAAGGGCGAGTCACTGTTCGACGCGGTGCAACGCCGTGACGAGCAGTCGCTCGACGAGCGGGGCCTGCGGCTGCCGCCCGACGAGATCGACGAGATCTCGGAGCCCTTCGGCAACTCCGTCCACCAGTACCGCTCGGCGTGAATCCGACCGTCGAGCGCGTGCGGGCGACCTTCGGTGACGCGATCGGCCGCGCCGCCCTGGCGCGCGACGGCCTGACCGGGGTGGTCATCCGGGCGGACGCGCTGCGTGACGTGATGGGTTGGCTGCGCGACACGCCCGGCGAGCGGTACGACTACCTGGTGGACGTCACCGCCGTCGAATATCGCGACCGGGAGCGGGCGCTCGAGATGGTGTACCTGGTGCGCTCGCTCGAGCGCAAGACCTCGCTGCGCGTCAAGGTCGAGCTCGACCCGCGTGGCGAGCTGGCGGTCGACTCGGTGACGCCGTTGTGGGCGGGGGCCAACTGGCTGGAGCGCGAGGTATACGACATGTTCGGCGTGGTGTTCGCCGGGCACCCCGATCTGCGCCGCATCCTGATGTGGGAGACCTACGCCGAAGGGTATCCGTTGCGGAAGGACTTCCCGCTGCGCGGCCGCTTCAGCCGCGCCGAGCAGACCCGCCAGGCGTTGAACGCGAATCCGGAAGCGCACTACTCGCTGGAAGAGCTCTCCATCGCCGAGTCCTACGACGAGCTGCCCGCCGACATGCGCGAGCGGCTGCGCCGCGGGGAGCGGGGAACGATCGCGGGGTCCGAGTGACCAAGCGGACCGTCGAGCTGGATGTCGCGACTCCCGGCGTCGACGCCGCCGGGCAGCCGGTGCGCGTGCCGCTCGGTGTCGCGGTCGCCCCCACACCGGGCGACGAGCAGGAGTTCGGTGGCGAGCACCTGCTGGTGAACCTCGGTCCCCAGCACCCCGCCACCCACGGAGTGCTGCGGTTGGTGGTCGAGCTCGACGGCGAGACGGTGATCCGGGTGATCCCGCACCTCGGGTACCTGCATTCGGGATTCGAGAAGCTGGGCGAGTACCGGCACTACAACCAGATCATCCCCCTCACCGACCGGACCGACTACCTGTCGCCGATGGCGAACAACGTGGCGCTCGCGCTCACGGCGGAGCGGTTGATGGGCGTGGCGATCACGCCGCGCTGCACGGTGCTGCGCGTGATCGCCTGCGAGATGAGCCGCATCATCTCGCACATGGTGTGGTTGGGCACGACGGCGATCGACCTGGGGGCGTTCACGCCGTTCCTGTGGGCGTTCCAGCAGCGCGAGCTGATCTACAATCTCCAGGAGATGTGGACCGGAGCGCGGCTCACCACCAGCCTCACCCGCATTGGCGGGATGATGGCGGACATCCCCGACGACTTCGTCACCGGGTTGCGCGAGTTCACGCGGACGTTCCCCGACACCTTGGCAGAGATCGACCGCGTGCTGACGCGCAACGCGATCTGGGTGGGCCGGACGCAGAACGTCGGCGTGTTGACGGGTGCGGAAGCGATCAACTACTCGCTCTCGGGCCCAATGCTGCGCGCTTCGGGGGTGCCCTGGGACCTGCGCAAGGACCAGCCCTACCTCGACTACGAGACGTACGACTTCGAGGTCCCCGTGGGCGAGCATGGAGACGTGTACGATCGCTACCTCGTGCGGCTCGAGGAGTGCTACCAGTCGAACCGGATCTTGCAGCAGGCGCTCGACCGGCTTCCCGACGGGCCCATCAACGTGGACGACCCGCGCGTCATCCTGCCGCCCAAGTCGCAGGCGATGAGCGACATGGAAGCGATGATCTTCCATTTCAAGCAGGTGATGGAAGGGGTCAAGGCGCCGGTGGGGGAAGCGTACGTCGGCATCGAGAACCCGAAAGGGGAGCTCGGCAACTATCTCGTCTCCGACGGCACGGCCAAACCGGTGCGCTGGCGTATCCGGCCGCCGGCGTTCATCAACCTCGCCGCGATTTCCAAGATGGCCGAGGGGCACCTGTTGAGCGACCTGATCGCGATCAACGCCTCGGTGGACATCGTGATGGGGGAGGTGGACCGGTGAGCGGCGCGGCGGATCCGCCCGCCGGGACCGAAGCGGTCCCGCCGGTCTTCGTCGGGAAGCCGCTCGAGGAGCTGCAGCGGATCCTGACCCGCTATCCCACCAAACAGGCGGGGTTGTTGCCCGCGCTCTGGCTGGTGCAAGGCGCGCGGGGCTGGATCTCCGACCGCGATGTGGCGGAGGTCGCCGAGGTGTTGGGGCTCACGCCGGCCTACGTCAAAGGGGTGGTGACGTTTTACACGATGTACCACCAGCACCCCGTCGGGCGGCACTTCGTGCAAGTGTGCACGACGTCGCCCTGCAACCTGTGCGGCGCCGAAGCCGTGGTGCAGGCGCTGCTCGACCAGACGGGAGCCAAAGAGCTGGGCGCCACCAGTCCCGACGGCAAGTGGACGATCATCGAGGTCGAGTGTCTCGGCGCCTGCGGCTTCGCGACGCCGATCATGGTGGACGACGATTTCATCGAATCGGTCACGCCGGGCACCGTGCCCGCGCTCGTGAAGAAATACCTCTGACGCCCATGGGCTATCCACACACGCCGCACCCGAGAGAGACCGTCGTGCTGTCGAAGTACTTCGGCGACGCCGAGGCCCGCGGCTACAAGGGGTGGGTCAAACGCGGCGGGTACGAGGCGCTGCGCGGCGCGCTGAAACAGGACCCCATGGCTGTCACGGAAACGGTCAAGGCGTCCGGCCTCCGGGGCCGGGGCGGCGCGGGCTTCCCCACGGGCCTCAAGTGGTCGTTCATGCCGAAGGAAAAGCAGCGGGCGCACTATCTGTGCGTGAACGCCGATGAATCCGAGCCGGGCACGTTCAAGGACCGCGAGATCATGCGCTGGACCCCGCACGCCCTGCTCGAGGGCACCGCGATCGCGGCGCACGCCATCCGGGCCGAGGTCGCCTATATCTACATCCGCGGGGAGTTCACCGAGCCGTTCGCCATCATGGAACGCGCGCTGGCGGAGGCCACGACCGCGAAGGCGTTCGGCGCTCTCAAGATCTACCTGCACCGCGGTGCCGGCGCCTACATCTGCGGTGAAGAGACGGCGATGATGAATTCGATCGAGGGCAAGCGCGGCAACCCGCGCATCAAACCCCCGTTCCCGGCCGCCAGCGGCGTGTTCGGCATGCCCACGACGATCAACAACGTCGAGACGCTGGCCGCGGTGCCGCCGATCCTCAACCAGGGCGCGGCCTGGTACAGGAAGTACGCGCGGCCCGACAACCC
>JBOHST010000143.1:0-4428 GCA_050733375.1 Gemmatimonadales bacterium | reverse complement strand
GCGCTCGACTTCCCATATTTCGGATGTCCCGTGCGCGCCGCCCCCCCCCCCGAGCCACCACGCGACGGCGAGGACGAGGACCGCGGCGAGGGCCAGCGGCATCCAGCGGACGAGCCCCGCCGGCCGGCCGCGTCGCAGCCCGCCCGCGCGGATCTGGTCCCGAATTCCGGGCCACAGATCCTCCGGGGGCTCGACGCTCCGCGGCAGCCGCGCGATGGCCTCGCGCAGCTCGGGGTGCAAGTCCTCGTCCCGCTCGTGGTCCATCATCGCTCCAGTCTTTCCCGCAACAACCGTCGCGCCCGGAACAGCTGCGCCTTCGACGTGCCAACCGCAATGCCGGTCATCCGGGCGATTTCCTCGTGCCCGTACCCTTCGATGTCGAACAGCACGAATACCTCCCGCGCCCCGTCCGGCAGTGTCGCGATGGCGCGCTCGAGATCGAGCCGTAGCCCCGGCGGTGACGCCTCGCGCCGCGGCTCGTGGGCGCCGGGATCCTCCACCGGCCGCACCCGCGCCTCACGCCTTCGGTCACCGCGATTCGTGGACCATACGACATTGACCGCGAGCCGATACAGCCAGGATCCGAAGGCGCTCTCGCCGCGAAACGAGCGGAGCTGCTCCCAGCAGCGCACGAACACGTCTTGCGCGAGCTCGGTGGCCCGTCCCCCATCGCCGCTCAGCCTGAGACAGAGCGCGAACACGCGCCCCGCATGCTCGCGATAGAGGGCCTCGAACGCCGCCTCGTCGCCGGCTTGCGCGCGGCGGACGACCTCGTTCACTGCCAGCGGCGGCACATGGGTGGGATGCCTGTCGGCGAGCCTGGGTTTGATTCCGGCCGCGGCCTACGGCGCGCTGGTGGGGGCGGGATTCTCCAACACCACTGGATTCACGTTCTCACCCTACGTCTGTTCCGTACGATACTCACCGTACGCCGTTCTCCTTACGTGTCACGGAAGTCGGATGCCCCGGGTGAGCCGCCGTAACTGTTGCTCGATCTGTTGTTGTGCCGCGTCGAGCAACTGTCGTTGCTGTTGCAGCCGCGCGATCACGTCCGTGGTGACCCGTGCGACCTGCGCGCGGACCGGTACCACCTGCGCGTCGGCGAAACCATCCACCATGGCCCGCACCCGTGCCTCGGCCGCCGCCACCTCCTCCCCCACCACCGCCCGCAGCTGATCGGAGACGGCCTGGTCGAGATTTGAGCGCACGTGCAGCTGAGGGTGGTCGATGGTTCCGCTGAGCTCGGCCGTCAGCTCGAGCTGACCGATACCCGACAGGACGCGCCACACGAGATCGGCTGTCTGGCCGCCGGCCGCTCCGCTGTCGCGCTGCCACCGGGCGGCAGGCGCGGTCACGTGCCAGCGCCCGCGGAGCGAGTCCCCGTACAGCGCAAAGCCGAGCGAGACGTCTCCCCGACCGGGCGCCAGGCGGATCGGGAGGGAGGGCAGCCGGATCGCCGGCAGCGCGACATCGCGTACACGACCACCCGCGATATCGCGCGGCGGGGCGCGGACGTGGTCGAATTGGGCCTCGATCGACACGGACGGCGCACTGGCCTCGAGTGTCGTGGGCCGGCCGTACAGCGCCGGGGCGCTCGTGAGTCCCCGCAGCCGTCCCGCATAGCGGCGCGGCGCGGCGGAATCGGTACTCAGCTGGAACGACAGCTCCGCATCGCGCAACAAGAACCCGGGCAGCCGGCGCTCGCGCGGAAACTCCACTCGGGTGCCCGGCCGGCGCGTCCGTTTCGGTCCGGGCTGCTCCCGCGGCAACAATCCCGGTGGCATGTACGCCCGCCCCAGCTGCGTGTAGTACAGCGCCCGTTGGAACCGGTGCACCGCCGCGGGCCCGAACAGCACCCATCCGATGGCGCTGGCATTGATCGGCGGCAGCTTGACGAGACTCTGCGCGAAGCTGTAGTCGCGCTGCCGCGCCGCGCTCAACGCGGCGAGCCCCCCATCGAGGGTGCCTACGCCGGCACGCACGCCGCGCTCGAGCGTGGTCAGCCGGTCACGCGTCTGCTTCACGCGATCGACCATCTTGCGGGCCTCGTTGATCAGGCCGAGGTCGGTGGGTTTCGCGGCCTGAAGCCGGCTCGCGAACGCGGCCGCGGTGTCCGCAGTGGTTTTGACGTCGAGGCTCCCGAGTGCGTCGGCCCAGGCCTTGGCGCTCGAGTCGGCCCGCGCGGCGAGCGATTCCGCCGTCAGCACTGTCTGCAGCCGCCGCGGATCCAAGCTGTCGATACTCAGTTTCCCGGTTGCCAGCTGCAGCACCGGCGCCTGGAGCGCCGGCTGCTCCGCCCACGACCGTGCGTTGGCCAAGACCTGCGAGGTGGGGCCCGCACCGCGCGATGGCACGAACCCGCTCGTGGTCCGGGGCGTGCCGAAGCGCAATCCGGTCGCCGCCAACCGGTCGATCACAACCTTCTTCTCGGTCAGCGGCAGCAGATCCAGATCGGCGACCAACTGGTCCGCTTCGAACAGATTCTCGAGCGAGTCGAACGGGCTCGCCGCCACGAATCCCGCGATCGTGACGGTGCCGCGCAGCAGCGAAATATCGAACCGGCGCACGGTCACCCTGGCGCCCAGCACCGCGGTGCCGCTTCGCTCCACCGCCAGTCGACCCACCCGGTCGGCGAGCACCAGCCAGGCCGCGACGATCAGGGCCAGGAACAGCGCAAGTGGGACGACAGCCCGCCAGCGGAAAATCGCGACTGTCACGTCAGGTATCCGGTCGGAACAGGCGGTACACGCCGTAGAGGCGCGAGGCCGTCACCGCCCGGTACAGGGCCGACTGCTGCACCCGCTCGCCGATGGTCTCGCGGTAGCGTCGCACCCCCCAGCGCATGCCGAGCCAGATCGGGACGAACGCCAGCAGCGCGAAGGCGAGGCTGCCGAGCACCACGGTGTTGTTGAAGTTCGTCAGCGGGACGACCGGAACGTTGGCCAGACTGGTCCAGAGCGGGACCAGCGCCGGCGTCTCGAGCAACAGTTGCCGGCCCAAGGCCTCGAACAACGGGTCGAGCGCAAAGCCGAGCGGCACGAACATCGCCCAGCCCAGCAGCGCGCCGGGCACCGATACGTTGAACAGCAGGATCAGCGCGGCGATGGCGAGGTTGTGCAGGTTGAAGAGCGGGGTGAGCCCGAGGATCGAGCCCAGTGCGATTCCGAGCGCTACCTGGCCGGGCGTACCCTCGCTGTGGAGGGCCTTGAACAAGGACTGCAGCAGCTTGAGCAGCACCATACGCGAACGCTCGGTCGGATCCCCGCCCCGCTATGGAGCCCGCGTGGCGGAATCGGCGATGGGGCGGATCAACAGGCCCGTCGTGGACACGCGCACCTCGAACCGCGCCGGGCGCGCGGCGCCGACGAACGTGCCCGAGCCGTACTCGGCGTCTACCAGCGGGGCGAGGATGCGCGGATGGCGCCGCACGAATGCGAACACGTCCACCGCTCGCTCGGGACCGAGGGGGAACACCGTATGCGGGCGCTGCTGCTCATCCTGAACCGCGTGGTAGCGCCCGCCCACCCGGTCCAGCACGTAACCGGTGTGCAGGCCCAGTATGTTGACGATCGGCTTCCACTTGAGAATGTGCGCGTCTACGTAGAACGCGTCGCCCAGGATGTTGAACTGCCCCGTGCGACCGTCGGGCAGCAGCACCGTGGCGCGGAAGTGCCCCGGCCCGACCGGCTCCGTGCGCACCGTGGCCGCCACCTCCTCGTGGGTCAGCGCCCGGTACCCCTGCACGCCGATCCCCACGGCAGCGGCGAGCGCGCCCAAACTGAGGCACAGGAGGCCCACCAGCAGCGCGCCGAGTCCCCCCAGGATCCTGCGCTTCCGGAACGTTGCGATCGAGACGATGACGAGCAACGCCGCAAGCACCACGAAGACCATAGTGACGATCGTGAGGGCCGACATGGAACGGAAGCTACTATGCCGGACCGGGACGGCCAATCGGCATCAAATGGAAACCCTCCTCAACTTCGAGGAGGGTTTGGCGCCCATCATCCCGTATCGGGATGCCCTACACTTGTGACCGCTCTCGCGACGGCGGGCGGACGCTCTGGCGACGTTCGGCGATAATGCGTCGGTCCAGGCCGGCCCTCCGGTCGAGCTCCATACGGCGGTCCAGCCCGCTGCGACGTTCGAGGTCCACCGGAACGACCTGAACGCGCCGATCCGAGCCCTCCCGACGACCGACCGTCCGTCGATCGCCTCCGCTGCGCCGACCTGCCATGTGTTGCTCCCCCCCGTGCAATTGCCAGAAAACCGAGCCCTAGCAGGGCAAGAGCTATGCCTTTGACCCTGCTCGACTTGACATGGGCTACGTCAATGTAATCACGGGACTTGGGGGTCTGGTCATGCATCACACCCGCCACACCGGCATGGCCCGCTCGCTACGTGTGCGGAGTGGGAGCGACACCCGAACGG
>JBOHST010000142.1:0-2617 GCA_050733375.1 Gemmatimonadales bacterium | reverse complement strand
CGCCCGCCTGCTGCTTCAGCCGCTCGACGACCGTGGGCGAGTTGAAGTCCGGGTTTTCGACCAGGACCTTGTCCTGCGTGCGGTCGATGTTGATCTTGGCGCGGGCTGGCTCGTGGCGGATGAACTTGCCGTACTTGGGGTCCGAGCGCAGCTCGATCACCTGGATCTTGTTCACCGCTGCGGCGCCTTTGCGGAGCGCATTCCACTCGTCCACCCAACCTTGCGCGGCGAGCTCGATGCCGAGGCATGCCACGGTGACAGGGCGGTCTTCTTCCGGTCGGGCGTCGAGCTCGCGCTTCAGGTCCTCGAGGTCGAGCGGCGCGAGCGGGTGCGTGAAGGACGCGATCTTGACGAGCGAATGCCCTAGTGTGCCGTCGAAGAAGCCGTCGGTACGGGTGCGCTCGACGCGCAGCACCTCGGCGACAGCGGGGAATGACTCGGAGGGGTAGCCCGCCGTCCGCCACTCGGCGACCTTGGCGGCGAGGAGTTCGTGCAGCGTGCTCATGGCGCGCTCAAATTGGGGCCGAGCCACTCCGCCAGCAATGCGCGTCACCTGACCAATCGGAGGGGCCTGGGCGGCTCATCCCAGTCCAGCCGGGGCGGGGGGTCGATACCGAAATCGAACGTGATGAATTGATCGAACAGCGCGGTCTTTAGGTAAGAAGGGTATCGCGTGCCGTGGTCCTCGCCTTCCGAGCGCATGATTCCGTAGTCCGGCAGTATCTCGAGAAACCGGAGCAGCAGGAGCACCTGCGGGGTAGCCACCAGCGGTCCCGGTGGACGCGCGGAGTGCGACGCCTCTTGCAGGCGTTCGAGCCGCGCGGTCTCGGCCGCCGCCACCCCCGCCGGCAAGAGCCTCGGCAGCAGCTCCCGCGTGTCCCGCCAGGTGTCGCATGTTTGAGCGACGACCCACAGCGAGTACGCCGCGTGCTGGTGGATCTCGGGCGCGGGGTCCTCCACGTCGGTGAGCGAATGGTCGAAATCGCGGAAATAGCCGCGAAACAACAACGCGACGAAGCGCCCCGCCATTTCGGGCCGCAGTAACGGAATCGCCGAGGGGGTGGCGTGGAACACGCCGCCGCGTCGCTCGATCAGCTGCAATCGTTCCAGCAGCACGCGGGTAATGGCCAATGGCCTCACGTCCGCCTCGCGCAGGTCTCCTCCAAACTTTTCGCGCACCCATTCCGCATATTCAGCCGAGCCCCACTGCATCCGGTCGAGGAGCAGCTCGAGGGCCCCCCGGTTCAGCCGTCCCTCCGCCGTCGCGGGCAATCCTCCCGGTTCGAGCGCCGCGCGCAGAAACCGACGCGCGTTTTCGAGCACGACCGCGCCGCGCAGCTCTTCGTCCGCGAGATCTTGATTGAGACGCAGCGGACCTACGGTCAGCCAGTCCCCGATCAGCAGCTGCTCCAGTTGCTCGGCTGTGAGGCCCTCCCGGCTTGGAGGCGTCGGCGCGCTCATAGCAGGTCTCCGACCGCCCGCGCCACCTCAGCGGTGGTTGCCGTGCCGCCGAGGTCCGGCGTTCGCGCTCCAGTTGCCAGACTGTCTTGCACCGCGCGCTCCAGATCCCGCGCGGCCGCGGCGTGGCCCAGCTGTTCGAACATCAGGGCTCCGGTGAGAATCGCCGCCATGGGGTTCGCGACCCCTTTCCCCGCGAGCGGCGGCGCCGAGCCGTGCACCGGCTCGAACAGCCCCGGACGCCCGGGGTGAAGGTTGGCGCTGGCGGCGAGCCCGAGCCCCCCTACCAGCCCGGCGCCCAGGTCCGAGAGGATGTCGCCGTAGAGGTTGTTGGTGACGATCACCTGGAAGCGGCCCGGGTCGCGCACCAGCTCCATCGCGAGGGCGTCCACGAATCGGTGTTCGGCTTGGATCCCAGGATATGCCGCAGCGATGGTTTTGAATTTTTCCTGCCAGATCCTGTGGGCCGGCACGGCATTGGACTTGTCGCTCATCGTCACCCGCGTCTTGCCGTGCGCCACAGCCCAGACGAACGCGGCGCGGATGATCCGTTCGACGCCGGCGGCGGTATTGACCTCCTCGGCGATGAACTCGTCGCCCGAGACGCGACCCCGACCGAGGTAGACTCCCTCGGTGTTCTCCCGGAAGATGACGAAGTCAATGGGCGGATGGCCGGTCCGCCGATCCGCCCGCAGCGGCGTCAGGTCCGGATGCAGCAGCACCACCGGGCGGAAATTGATGTACAGGTCGAGCCGGAAGCGGAGCCCCAGCAGAATATCTCGCGCGTGCTCGTTGCCCGGGACGCGCGGGTCGCCGATGGCGCCGAGCAGGATCGCGTCCACGTCATCGCGCAGGTGGGTAAACGTGCGATCGGGCAGGGTCTCGCCGGTCTTGAGATAGTGATCGGCGGAGAACGGGAGGCGCTCGAGGGCGAGGGCGAACCCGTGCCGGGCCGCCGCCCGGTCGAGCACCGGGATGGCGGCGTCGATCACCTCGGGGCCAATGCCGTCGCCCGCGATGACGGCGACGCGATACCGCGTCACTCGAATCCCGTCGCCCGTCCGCAGCCGATGCAGTAGGCCCAGCCCACGTCCACTTCGCTGCCACACGCCGGGCACTTCAACTCGCCCGAGGGGGGTTGGCCGCAGTGCGGGCAGAA
>JBOHST010000141.1:0-2473 GCA_050733375.1 Gemmatimonadales bacterium | reverse complement strand
GGCCACGAGCACGCGCTGGTCATCGTCGCGAATGCCGTACAGCATGTGCACCTCGTAGCGGCCGGCCGCGCCCCGCGCCTCGCTTTGTTCACGGACCCGCTCGAGCAGCCGCAGGTCGTGTGTGCCGAATACGGGCGTCGCACGACCTGTGGCGGCGGCATCGAGCAAACGCACGGCGAGGGTGAAGTATTGCGCGTCGACGTCCTGCTTGCGCCGCAACGCGACCTCCGCGGGCTCGTTGTAGGCTCCCTTGACGAGCCGGATCGCCGGGGCGAGGGGCAGCAGGGCCGTGAGGTCTTGCGGCGTCCGCCGGAGATACGCCTGGAGGCACACGCCGACGCCGGCTCCCGCTGCCCGGGCGCGGCGGTAGGTCTCGAGCGTCGCGTCCACGTAGCGGGACTCTTCCATATCGATCCACAGGAAGGATCCCTCTTCCCGCGCCTTCGCGGCCAACGCAAGGACGTACTGCACGCATCCATCGCGTCCCACATCGAGGCCCAGGTGGGTGAGTTTCACCGACACGTGGGCGGGGAGAAACCGCTCGCGAAGCTGGTCGAACACCTCGAGGTAGTGATCACGCACCCGCTGCGCCTCGGCGCCGCTGCGCACCTGCTCCCCCAGCTGGGTGAACACCGTGCCCAGTCCGGCGGTCGCCAGCTCCGCACTGGCCCCGAGCGCGGCGTTGAGATCCTCGCCCGGCATGAAGCGACGCACGGCGCGGCGGGCGAACTCCCGCCGACGAAACTGCTCGGCGAGCCATTCGCTGCGTGAGGCGCGGAGCAGCAGGGAACGGGCGATGGACATGTGAGTGGGTGGGGTCGGACTACCGGCGGCGACGGGAGAGGTGGTCGGCGGTCATGCGCTCAACCGCCCACTCCCTCCCGTGCGCCCGGCCGGATTCAGCTCTCGACGATAATCAGGTACTTCGACGCCGACCAGAACCGGTCCGGGGCCGCGATCTGGACGCTCCCGTGGACTCGGCCGTCCCCGTCGGGAGGAGTCGCGAGTGAGGAGAGGTCCTGCCGCGACGCGATACGGTACGCCTTGCTGGAGTCCGGCAGCTGGATCGTCCTCACCTGCCGCTTGTCGATCGCGGTGAACGCACTCGGGTCCAGCGAGCGTGCGGGCTGCAGCGACTTGCCCGATTTCCAGAAGATGAACAGGAAGCGGCTGCCGCCTGTCTCCTGAATGATGCCGCGGCGCGACAGCTCGTCCTTCGTGCCGATGACGTAGTAAGCCGTGTTCTCGCGCAGCGAGAGGTCGTTGACCGTGTCCGTCAGCGCCATATTCGCGGTCGTGAGCGCGGTGTTCTGGCCTTTCAACGTGTCGAGCTGTGCGCCCAACGTCACCAGCTGGTCGCGCTGCGAAGCGACTATGGTGTCGTAGTTGGCGATCGTCGCCAGCAGCGTGTTGCGCAGGCTGTCGGATACCGACGTCAGCGAGCGGAGGCGACGCTCGCTCTGGCGCAGCTGGCCCTCGGTCTGGTTGAGGCGCGTCGCGATGTAGCGGACTCGTTGGACCACGCTGTCCCGCGCGGCCTGGCCCGGCGATTCGCTCGACACGTTCAAGCTGCCGCGCATCTGCACTTTCGACATCTCCAAGGAAATGTCCGAAAGCATACGGGCGTTCTGCGCCATCTCCTGGACCAGGCGGTCGCGCTCACTGGCGGCCGTTTGCAACGAGTCCAGCCGTGCCTGCACCTCTGCCGAAGGCTTCTGGGAGCACGCGAGCGTGAGCGAGAGCGCCAGTCCCGCGGCGATTGCGGTCCGAATAGTCATGAGAAAGTCCTTTCCTGCCGGGGCACCACGCAGCGGCCGGGTCGGCGGCGCCCCGCGCCCGCCCGCCCGATAGTCTCTGTGAGACCTCTCAACATCAGCGTCCGATCCCCGAAAACGCATTCAGGGGGCAAGAGGGGGCAATATACCAGAGGAATCCCCCGCCCGCGCTAGCGCCCAATTCGGAACGGGGCCAGGTCGTACCAGCTGGTGCCGCCGGTCAATAGATCGGCCAGAATCTCCCCGATCGCGCTGGCGAACTTGAACCCGAACCCCGAGCAGGGACTGGCCACCAGCACCGTTCGGTGCGACGGATGCCAGTCGATCACGAAATCCCCGTCCGCCGAGTTGGTGTAGAGGCACACGGCGGCGCGACGATGCTCGCCCGCCAGCGCCGGGATGTAGCGCTGGAGCAACACCCGGGTCGCTGCGATCTCTTTGCCGGACACCGTGCGCCGCACGGTGTCGGGAGAGGCACGTTCGCCCTCGTGGTGTACGGCCACCTTGATGGCGCCGTCTCTTGGCGGCAACGCGTAGAACACCGCCTCCGCGGTCTGACGAATAAAGGTCGGCATCCGAGTGAACGCGTCAGCCTCGCGCGCCGGCGTGAACCAATGCTGCACCTGACGCTCGACTGCGAGCGTCGCACCGACCGATCCCAGCAGCTCGGGCATCCAGGGACCGGCGCAGAGCAGCAG
>JBOHST010000140.1:0-7462 GCA_050733375.1 Gemmatimonadales bacterium | reverse complement strand
GGCGCCGCGCGCGTTTGTGCTCTGGACTCATGACGCCGCCGGCCGACCGTTCGAACGTCTCCCGGGTCCGCTCGCGGCGCGGCTCCGGCCGCACGCCGCTCGCCTGCGACGACGGACGGACTACCGTAACGGGCCGCTCTGGCAGCTGTTCCGGATCGGACTCGGGATCGCCCCGTACCGGGTGCTGTGGGCCGACTTGGCGCGGGAGCTCACCGCCGTCGTACCGCCGCCCGACATCGTCCCCCTCAACACCGTGTACGGCCTCGCCACACGAACCGTCGACGACGCGCACGCTCTCGCCGCGTTCCTCAACACGCGCTGGTGCACCGCCCTGGCCCGCCTCGCCGCGGATCCGGCCCGCGGCGGATTCCGTCGCTTCAACGCGCGCGTGGTGGCGGGGTTGCCGTTGCCCACAACCGACGAGCACGCCTGGGGCGTGCTGGTCGAGCACGGCCGGCGGCGGGAGCCCGCCGACGCGCTGACCGCCGAGTTGTTCCGGCTCGATGCCAACGATCGCCGCGTGCTCGAGCGCCTGGTCCCGGGTCCTCGCTGAGTCGTTGCGGGCACCCGATGAGCCGCTCGCGTTCCTCGTCGCGCCGGGGCCCGAGACGCCGCCGGCAATCGTCTGCCGGGCCGCGGCGCGCGCCCTGCTCGACCTCACGCCGCTATCGCCGCGCACGCCGCCATGGCTCGCGGCGCACCAGGTCCCCGCCTGCGAACGCCTGCTCGCGATCCTGGCACGCTACGGCGGGGCCGTGCTGGCCGACGCGGTGGGACTCGGGAAGTCGTTCGTCGCCTTGGCAGCAGCACAAGGGCACGGCACGCCCTGCATGCTCGTCGTCCCCGCCGTCCTGGTGCTCCAATGGAGGGCGCTGCTCCATCGTATCGGACATCACGCTGGGATCATCACGCACGAAGCCTTGAGCCGCGGCGTCTCTCGCCCCAGACCGCCGGTTCTCCCTGCCGGGACCGCCGGTCCCGCGCGTTTGCTTATCGTCGACGAGGCGCATCGCTTCCGCAACCCCGGAACCCGGCGCTATTGCGCCCTCGCGCGGCTCGCGATCGGAGCGCGCGTCCTGCTCGTGACGGCGACGCCGGTGCACAACCGACCCGCCGATCTGTTGCATCTGCTCCGCCTGTTCCTGCGCGACGATGCCCTCGTGGCCCTGGGGGTGCCGTCCTTATCCCGGGCCGCGAAAGATGGCGATCAGGGGCCATCGGTCGCGGCAGCGGTCGCGCGGCTCGTCGTGGCCCGCTCCCGGCGGCGGATCGTCGCCGCGTGGCCCGGACTGCGTTTCCCCACGCGTGGAGCGGCTCGCACCATCCACGCCGCGCCGGCGGAGCCGGAGCGCGTGGTCGAGCTCACCGACGGTATCGCGCGGCTCGAGCCGCCGGGAAACGCCGCGGCGCTGTTCCGACTCACGTTGCTCCGACGCCTGGCGTCGAGCGTGCCGGCGCTGCGGGAGACGCTGCGACGCTACGAGGCGTTCTGGACGGTCGCGCTCGATGCCGCCACGGTACGACGACGTGTCACCCGACGCGACTTCCGACGGATGTTTCCGATGGCGGACGAGGCCGACCTGCAGCTGGCATTTCTGCCGCTGCTGCTCGAAGCAACCGACGACGCGCCTGCCGACCCGAGTGACCTCGACCTGGTGCGCCGGCTGCTCGGGCGCGCCGGCGCGGGACCCGACCCCAAGGCTGACGCGCTCGCCCGGCTGCTCGCCGCCGAGCCGGCGAAAACGATCGTCTTCACCGATGCGGCGGCGACGGTACGGCACCTCCGCCTGCGCTTGGCCGGCACGTTCCGGGTCGGGGCGGTCGCCGGGACGGCAGCCTGGCTAGGACGCGATCGGGCGCCGCGGCACGAGGTGCTCGAAGCCTTCGCCCCGCGCGCGTTTGGCGTAGCGCCACCACACGCCACCACCGCCGTCGATGTGCTGCTCGCCACGGATCTCCTGGGTGAAGGGCTCAACCTGCAGGATGCCGAGCGAGTGATTCACTACGATCTTCCCTGGAGTCCCGCACGGCTCGCCCAGCGCGTGGGGCGGATCGACCGATTGGCGTCACCCCACGTCCAGGTGACGACCGCGACGTTCCTGCCGCCCGAACCGCTTGCCGGCGCGCTGGCGGTCGAGCGACGCTTGGCGCTGAAGCTGCGGGCGCAGCTCGCGGCCGGCGCGGCGGAGGTTGAGACGGTTCGCGGCCGCTCGGATGCCGACGCGCCGCTCGACTGGTGCGATCGGCTGCAGCGTCTCGCGGCCACCGACGCGGCGGCGGCGCCAGTCGCCGCGGCTGCGACCGTGGCCAGCGATGTCGCTGCGCGCGTCCTCATCGTGCGACTGGGGGACCTCGTCGAAGCGATCGTCGTAGAACAGGGCGAAGCCGTAGCGGACGCCTCGCGTGCCACGACCCTGCTGGAGCGAGCAGTCGTCGCGATGCCGCTCCCGCTCGACACTCCTGCGCTCAGCGAGGCCCTCCGCCTGGCGGCTCCGCTCATTCGCGAGCGGCTGGGGGGCATTGCAGCCGCGCGCTGGCGCGCCGCCGATCGGGACCGCGTGGGTCGCCGTCTCATCCCCTGGGTGCTCGTGGCGGCCCGGCGTGCCGCCAGGGTCGGAGACGCCCCTCGACTGGCTCGGCTCGACGCGCTCGTGGCCCGGCTCGCCGGGGGCCTCACAGCGGGTGAAGCGCTGCTGCTCGAGGAACTGCTCGCGCGGCGCAGCGCCCTCGACATTCGCCACCTGCTGGCCTGGCACGAACGACTCCCTCCGCTCACTTATCCGAGCGACCCGCCGGCGCCCGAGTTGGTTGCGGCCGTGGTGCTCAAGTAGCGCGGCGGGGGTTACCTTTCGCCGCTCAGCCGCAATCGACCCCGCCCCACCGACCGAATGAGGGAAGGGAACTTTCCATGACCCTACGCATCTGCAGGCTCACCACCGGCCTCCTCGGGTTGCTCGCCGTAGCGGCGCCGTCAGTACGCGCCCAGGCTGTTGCCGGGACAATCGCCCCGGGTGACAACCTGGTCGTCGACGGCCTGCCATCCATTCCCGCCGCGCTCGCCGCGGATGTCCGGCGCTACACCGAATCCCGCGGCGCCGGGCTCGTTGACTGGCATCCCGTCCGCCGCGAGCTGCTCATCGCCACTCGTTTCGGCAACACCACGCAGCTGCATCACGTGAAGGTCCCCGGCGGCGATCGACGGCAGGTCACGTTCTTCGACGAGCCCGTGGGCGGCGGCAGTTTCGAGCCCAAGACGGGTCGCTATATCCTGTTCAGTCGCGACGTTGGCGGCAACGAGTTCAATCAGCTCTACCGCTACGATGCGGCGGACGGGAAGGTCACCCTCCTTACCGACGGTGGCCGCTCGCAAAACGGCAGCGGCGAATGGAGCACGGCCGGCGACCGGATCGCGTATGGCACGACCCGGCGCAACGGGGCCGACCGGGACATCCACGTGATGGACCCCGCGACACCCGCGTCCGACCGCGAGCTGATGCAGGTCACGGGCGGCGGGTGGGGCGTCACCGACTGGTCCCCGGACGACCGCCAGCTGATCGTCATCGAGTTCCGCTCGGTGAACTTGAGCGCTCTCTGGCTGGTGGACGTGGCCACGGGACAGAAGTCGCCGCTGACACCACAGGGCACCGATACCGTTTTCTACGGCGGCGCCGAATTCGCCCCCGACGCACGCGGCATCTACTTCGCGACCGACAAAGGAAGCGAGTTCCAGCGACTCGCCTACATGGACCTCTCCACCAAGGCCATCACGCCGCTCACCACCGACCTCAACTGGGGCGTCGAGAACTTCAACGTTTCTCCGGACGGGCGGCGGGTAGCCTTCGTCACGAACGAGGCAGGTGTTTCGCGATTGTACATGCTCGACACGCAGACTCGGAGCTCCCGCCCGGTGCCCGGCATTCCGATCGGCCTGATCAACGGACTCCAGTGGCACAAGAACGGGATCGACCTTGGCTTCACCCTGAGCTCGGCGCGCTCCACGGCGGACGTCTACTCCTTCGACGTCCAGTCGGGGCAGGTCACTCGCTGGACCGAGAGCGAGCTGGGCGGCCTCGTCCCATCCGACCTCTCCGAGCCGACACTCATCGGGTGGAAGAGCTTCGATGGGCGTGACATCACCGGGTTCTATTACCGCCCTCCGGCTCGCTTCACGGGGAAGCGCCCCGTGATTATCAATATCCACGGCGGTCCAGAGGGGCAGTCGCGACCCGGATTCCTCGGGCGGACCAACTACTATCTGAACGAGCTGGGCATCGCGGTGATCTACCCCAACGTCAGGGGCTCGACGGGCTACGGCAAGACGTTCGTCAAACTCGACAACGGGATGAAGCGAGAGGACTCGGTGAAGGACATCGGTGCCCTGCTCGACTGGATCGCCCAGCAGCCCGACCTCGACGCGAGCAAGGTCATGGTCACGGGCGGGAGTTATGGCGGCTACATGACGCTCGCCGTCGCCACCAACTACAACGATCGCATTGCTTGCGCGCTGGACGTGGTGGGGGTCTCGAATTTCAACACCTTCCTCAAGAACACGGAGAGCTACCGGCGCGACCTGCGGCGGGCCGAATACGGGGACGAGCGCGATCCAGCGATGGCCGAATTCTTCGAGCGGATCGCGCCGCTCAACAACGCGGGGCGCATCACCAAACCCCTGTTCGTGGTGCAAGGGGGGAACGACCCGCGCGTCCCGCACACCGAAGCCGAGCAGATGGTCGCGCGGGTGAAGCAAAACGGCAGGTCCGTTTGGTACCTCATGGCCAGGGACGAGGGCCACGGGTTCCGCAAGAAGCCCAACGTGGACTTCCAGTTCTACGCGACCGTGATGTTTGTGCGCCGATTCCTGCTCGGCGAGGGCGCCGTCGGAATGGCGCCCTAGCCTTCGTCGAGCCTGACGGGCGGGAGGCACGGCCGCAAGTCCTGAGCGGCGCGTGCCCCCGCCGCAGGCGTGGGTTGTCCCGATTCGGGGTTCGGGGACAGCTTTAACGTCCGATGCGACACCCTACGCTGCCCTTCCGGGCCTACATCGAACGCCTCCGGGTCCTGTACGGCCGCCCCAAGCGGCCCATCCCGAGCGGCCCATTTGAGTGGATCATCTGGGAACACGTGGCCGCCGTGCCTGACGATGAGCTGCGGGCCGTCGCGTTTCGGACGCTGCGCCAGAAGATCGGCACCACCCCGCAGTCGATCCTGCGGACCCCGAAGCCCAAAATGCTCGAGCTGCTCGAGCAGGGTGGCCCGAACGCCGGCACCCGACTGGCACGGCTCCGGGAGGCCGCCGATTTGATGATCGACATCGGGCTGGCTCGGGTGCGCACGCTGGTGCGGGAGTCGCCCGCGGAGGCGAAGAAGCTCCTCAAACGCTTCAAGGGCATCCGCGAGGCGGGAGCGGATCGCGTGTTGTTGTTCTGCCGCACGCAGGCGACACTCGCGCCCGAGGCGCTCGGTCTGCGCGTGCTGCAGCGTCTCGGATACGGCAAGCCCGGCGGCAGCGCCGCGAAAGCCTACCGCCAGATCAGCGAGGCGCTCGATTCCGAGCTGCCGCGTGACTACAACTGGCTGATCCAGGCGCACCAGTTGCTGCGCCGCCACGGACAGGACGTCTGCCGGACGACACCGCGCTGCGACGCCTGCCCGCTCGCGCCTGACTGCGCCTGGTTCAAGCGCACGGGCGGCCGGTAGCGAGCGGCGTGCCGCTCTCAACCTTTCTGTTCGATCTCGACGGGACCCTGATCGATTCGATCGACCTGATCCTGCGATCCTATCGTCACACCATGCTGCGGCACCGCGGGGTCGAGCCTCCCGACGACGTGTGGATGGAAGGACTCGGTACCCCGCTGTGGGTGCAGTTTCGCCGCTGGACCGAGGACGAAACGGAGATCCGCTCGATGGTGGAGACGTATCGCGAGTACAACCTCGCCCATCACGACGACCTGGTGCGGCCCTATGTCGGGGTAGTGGCGCAGGTGCGCGCCCTGCGCGGCGGCGGCAAGACGCTTGGCCTGGTGACGAGCAAGCTGCGCGGCGGCGCGCTCAAGGGCCTGCGGCTCGCGGCGATCGAGGATGCGTTCGACGTGGTGATCGGCTCCGATGACGTGACCCACCCCAAGCCGCACCCCGAACCGGTGCTGATCGCCCTGCAGCGGCTGGCGCGGCCTGCGGCGGAAGCCGTGTTCATCGGCGACTCGCGCCACGACCTCGAGTGCGGCCGTGCAGCGGGGGTGAAGACGGCCGCGGTCCTCTGGGGCCCCTTCGACCGGACCCACCTCGCGGATCTCGAGCCGGACTATTGGTTGGAGCGGCCCGAGGACCTCGCGACTCTCGCCTGACCCGATGTGGAGGATCTCATTGCCTTTCGTCACCTTCGATCTCGAGCGCTGGCAGAGCACCTGGGAGAACCGGGTCCGCTTCAACCTGTCCGAGTCGGGCGTCCATCCGCTCAGCATCCGGGAGCTGCTCGCATTGGCGGGTGCGCCGTCCGATCCGTTGCTGGACGTCCGGCTGGGCTACAGTCAGTCGAACGGGACGGACACGCTGCGCCAGCGCGTCGCAGCGCTCTACCCCGGCGTGTCGCCCGACCAGGTCCTGGTCACCACCGGGAGCGCCGAGGCGAATTACGTGGCCGCCCTCCGGCTGATCGGGCCGGGTGACATGGTCGCGATGATGCTGCCCAACTACCTGCAGCTCTGGGGGCACGTCCAAAACCTCGGTGCCGTGGTGCGTGGCTTCCGGCTGCACGAGGATCGCGGCTGGGCGCCCGACGCGAACGAGATCCGGGCCACCATCACACCGGGAACAAAGCTGGTGGTGGTAACGAACCCCCACAATCCGACCGGCCATGTCCTGACGGACGCCACGCGTCGCGCGATCGTCGAGCGTGCGGTCGAAGTGGGTGCGTGGCTGCTCGCCGACGAGGTGTACACCGGCGCGGAGCGCGAAGCAACCACGACGCCAACGTTTTGGGGAAGCTGCGAGCGCCTGATCTGCGTGTCGGGCCTGTCGAAAGCCTACGGACTCCCGGGACTGCGCATCGGCTGGCTCGTGGCCCCGCCGGAATTCGTGGCCGGCGCCTGGGCGCACCACGACTACACCACGATCGGTCCGTCCGGCGCCTCGGACCACCTTGCGAGTGTGGCGCTCCAGCCGGCGGTACGCGAGCGTCTGCTGGCACGCACCCGCGGCATTCTGCGCGACAACTACCCGGTGCTCGAAGCGTGGTTGCGCCGATTCGGCGACACCTTCTCCTGGGTCCCGCCGCAGGCGGGGGCGATCTGCTTCGTCCGTTATCGACCAAAGCTGGACGGTGTGGAGCTGGTGGAGCGGGTGCGCGCCGCACAGAACGTCCTCCTGGTGCCGGGGGAGCACTTCGGGATGCCCGGCTACCTCCGGTTCGGCTTCGGCAACGAGGCCGCGGAGCTCGGCGAGGCGTTGGCCGCCGCGGAGGCCG
>JBOHST010000139.1:0-15946 GCA_050733375.1 Gemmatimonadales bacterium | reverse complement strand
CGGCGTTGAGAGGTCGTTGCAGCGGGCCAGATACGCCATGAAGCCGCCGGCGAACGCGTCCCCCGCCCCGGTCGGGTCGAACACCTCCTGGAGCGGGTAGGCGGGGACCTTGAAGGTCGAGTCGGCGTCCACCAGCAGGGCGCCGTGCTCGCCCTGCTTGATCACCACGCGCTTCGGTCCGTTCGCCAGGATCCATTTGGCGGCGCGATAGATGTTCCAGTCGCTCGACAACTCGCGGGCTTCGGTGTCGTTCACCATCAGGATGTCGATGTGCCGCAGCAGCTCGAGCAAGAGGTCGCGCTTCGAGTTGATCCAATAGTTCATGGTGTCGCACGCCACCAGGGTGGGCTCGGTCACCTGGTCCAGCACCCCCAGCTGCAGCCCGGGATCGATGTTGCCCAGGAACACGAAGCGCGCCTTCTGGAAGGCGGCGGGAATCTTGGGCCGGAAGTGGGCGAATACGCCGAGGCGGGTGTCGAGCGTCTCGCGGCTGGCGAGGTCGTAGGAGTACTTCGCTTTCCAGCGGAACGACTCGCCCGCCACCTGCTCTACGCCGGTGAGGTCCACGCCGCGGGCTTCGAGCTGCTTGAGGACGGCGAGCGGGTAATCCGACCCGATCACCCCCACCACCTGCACCGGGTGCAGCAGACACCCCGCAGCCGCGAAGAACACCGCGGAGCCGCCGGGCGCATCGGCGGTTTGGCCGAACGGCGTGGCCACCGAATCGAGCGCGATCGATCCCACGACGAGCAGGGTCATCGGTTTTACATCCGATCCGGGGCGTTGAGCCCCAGCAGAGCGAGGCCGTTGGCGAGCACCTGACGCACCGCGCGGGCGAGCACCAGCCGCGCCGCCTCCTGCGGCTCGCCCAGCACGCGGTACTTGTGGTACCAGGCGTGCGCCGTGCGGGCCAGGGCTTCGAGGTAGCCGGTGATGCGCTGCGGCTCGAGCGCTGCCGCCGCGCCGGCGACCGTGGCCGGGAACTCGGCAAGGGCTTTCATGAGGTCCAGCTCCTCGGGCTCCTGCAACAGCGAGAGGTCCGTGCCGGCCGACGATATCGTTTCGGGCGCGCGGCCGGCGACCCGGAAGATGCCGCTCATGCGCGCATGCGCCATCTGAACGTAGAACACCGGGTTCTCTTCGGTCTGGCTCTTGGCCAGATCGACGTCGAACACGAGGTGCGAATCGCTTTTGCGCATCAGGAAAAAGTAGCGCAGCGCGTCGCCACCCACTGCGTCGACGAGATCGCGCACGGTCACATAGCTCCCGGCACGCTTCGAGATCTTCAGCTCGTCGCCACGCTGCATCACCGTCACCATCTGGTGCAGCACGTACTCGGGGTACCCGGGCGCGATCCCCATCTCGAGCGCCTGGAGCCCAATACGCACCCGCGTCACGGTCGAGTGGTGGTCGGCGCCCTGGACGTCGATGGCCCGCGTGAAGCCGCGCTCCCACTTGGTCACGTGATACGCGACATCCGGGACGAAATAGGTGTAGTCCCCGCCTTTGGCCGCGGATTTCTTCATCACGCGGTCTTTGTCGTCGCCGAAGTCGGTGGTCTTGAGCCACAACGCGCCGTCTTTTTCATAGGTGTGGCCGGCGGCGACGAGGCGCTGCACCGTCTGCTCGACATCACTCGAGGTGTACAGCGATGATTCGAGAAAATAGACGTCGAACCTCACGCCGAACGCTTGCAGGTCCTTGTCCTGCTCGGCGCGCAGCTCGGCCACCGCGAAGCGCCGCACGGCTTCCAGGTCCGCTCCTTCGGGATCAGCCGGATGCGCGGCGACGTAGCGCTCGGCGATGTCCTTGATGTATTCGCCGTGGTAGCCGCCCTCAGGAATCTCGACCGGCGTGCTGCGTCGCTCGGCGATGCGCGCCTGGACGCTCCGCGCCAGGTTCATGATCTGCGTGCCGCCGTCGTTGTAGTAGAACTCGCGCGTCACCTTCCAGCCGGTCCATTCGAGCAACGCCGCGACGGCGTCACCGATGGCGGCCTGGCGGCCGTGGCCCACGTGCAGCGGACCGGTGGGGTTGGCGGAGACGAATTCGACGTTCACCGGGGCGCCCTGCCCCGCGGTGCCGCGGCCGTACGTCTGCCCGGCCGTCAGCACCGCCGGGAGGATCGCGTGCAGCTGCTCGGCGGCGAGGAAGAAATTGATGAACCCCGGACCGGCGATCTCGGTCTGCTTCACCAATCCGGTGGGCAGCGACAGGGCCGCAACGAGTCGTGTCGCCACGTCGCGCGGCTTGGCGTGCAGCGTCTTTGCCATGACGAGGGCGAGGTTCGTGGCGACGTCGCCGTGCGCCGGTTCGCGCGGCCGTTCGAGCACGACATCCACACCGGGCACGCCGAGGGATGCCGCGGCGTGGGCCAGCGCCGCCCGCAGCGTGTCGTGCGCGTTCACTTGTCGCTTGAGTCTTTCTTCTTGGGCTCGGACTTGGGCTTCGAATCGGATTTCGTTTCGGCCTTCGTCTCCGGTTTCGCCTCAGTCTTGGCGTCGGCCTTCGCCTCGGCCGGTTTGGCGTCGCCTTCAACGGGCTGCTTTTCGCCGGCGCGCTTGTAGTCGGTGATGTAGAAGCCCGAGCCCTTGAAGACGAGGCCCGCGCCGCCCGAGATGATGCGATCCGCGCTCTTGCCGCACGTGGGGCAGCGCACGCGTCGCTTGTCGTTCATCGTTTGGAAGAACTTTTCGAACACATGCCCCTTGGGGCAGCGGTACTCGTATGTTGGCATTGGGAAAGAACTTAGCTAACAGGGCAAAGGTGGTCAATCTGCGGCGTGCCACTCGGCCCACTTGACGCACCTGGCGCTTCTCTCGACGCGCACCCTGGGCGACCGGCACAGCGTGATGGCCAGCGCGGCAATTTGGTTCGGCGCGTGTTATGCCGGTCCCAGCGATTGCAGCTGCATCGCTAGCATGGGAGCGATGCCGAAACCGAAACTGCTGCAATCGTTGCGGGCTAACCTGCACCTCAGGCATTTCTCCCCACGGACTGAAGAGGCCTACTCGGCCTGGGTACGGCGGTATGTCCGGTTTCACCGGCTCCGTCATCCCGTTGACATGGGCGAGGGCCGCGCGCGCGGGCGCCGGTGCGGCTCCCGGTGGTGCTGACGCCGGAGGAGGTGCGAAGGGTGCTCGAGCAGATGCGGGGGACCGCGCGCCTGGTCGCGGTGCTATTGTGTCGCGGTGCTATTGTATGGAAGCGGGATGCGGCTGCTGGCCTGACCCTTCGGGTCAAGGACCTTGATCTGGGGCGCGGGGAGATCCGGATTCGGCGCGGCAAGGGGGCGAAGGACAGGGTCACCGTCCTCCCGGAGGTTGTTCGGTCGGCCCTGGCGTCGCAACTGGAGCGAGTCCGTGCGCTCCATCAGCGCGATTGCGAAAGCGGGGCGGGATGGGTCCAGCTGCCGGGAGCGTTGGCGCGCAAGTACCCGCAGGCTGGACGATCGCTCCAATGGCAGTGGGTGTTTCCGGCCCGGCGGCGGCACACGGATCGGGCCAGCGGGGAGCAGCGGAGGCATCATCTTCACGAATCAGCGGTGCAGCGGGCGATGGCGGAGGCGGTGCGGCGGAGTGGGATCACCAAGCGGGCGACGTGTCACACGCTGCGGCACTCGTTCGCCACTCACCTGCTGGAGAGTGGGGCGGACATCCGGACGGTCCAGGAGCTGCTCGGGCACCGCGATGTCGCGACCACCATGCTCTACACGCACGTGCTCAACCGGGGCGGGCTGGGCGTCCGGAGTCCAGCCGACCGAGCCGAGCTCGGAGACCTCGGAGCGGGCATGGCGGATTAGGCCGCCCAGGACTAGCGTGTAAGGGTGATGGAAAACGTGAGCAGAGAGGTAGGCAGGTCCAATAGAAGTTAGGCCGCCAACGACTAGGAGGAACCACCATGTTCCATTTACGCCATCGCCATTGGTCTTGCCTGGCCCTGGCGATACTCGTTGGAAGCCCAATTGCACTGCCTGCACAAGGGGTTGCTCTCCTTGTCGAGGCTGCCAAGAAGGGTGACGTTCCGCGCGCAAGGGCGGCACTTCAGGCGGGCGCCGACGCAAATGCCCGCGGTGACGCCGGCCTAACGCCGCTCATGTGGGCATCGCTTTACGGGCATAATGCAACGATTGAAGCTCTTCTCGCCGCCGGCGCCCGCATCAATGATCGCGACTCCGAGAACGGTACCGCCTTGGGCTACGCCATCGCAGCTCAGCAAATCGAAGCAATCCACCTCCTCCGAAGCCGTGGTGCTACCTTCTCCCTCGAAGGTTTCAATCGCTTCACCTGGGTGATGAGTCGCCGCTGCCGGGGGGCGGTCCGTTTTTGCCACACTGGTCAGCGCGACACCCAGGGACTGTCCGCAACGACGAACCGCAGCGGCCAGTCCGCTGCGCGCCGGATGCCGATGCGCGGCGTGAGGCCGAGTATTCTCCACAGGTAAGTCGGCCTCGACCTGGCGCGGCTACCAATTGCCGGTAGGTTCAAGGCGATTCCACGGAGTTTGTCACTTCTTGGGCCGGGACATTCCAGGCTCCAGAGAGCCCACGGTGGCAATCCTAGGGTGAGCGCAGTCGCAACCCAGCGCGCGATGGTCGCGCTTGCGGCGCTGTGTCTGAGTGCGCTTGGACAGGCGCAGTCTGCGGTCGCGCAAGGAATCGCGTCCGGCAGCATTGGAGGCCGGGTGCGCGATCCCGATGGCGCCAGCCTCGAAGGCGCACAGGTTCGCATCGTGAACACCGCCACGGGGTTCACTGTGGGCACGCAGGTTCGCGAGGACCGCTTCCTCGTTCAGGGACTCGAGGTGGGTGGACCTTACGTGGTCGAGGTGCGGCACGTCGGGTTCCTGACGCAACGGAGTGGGCCCGTGACGCTCACGCTGGGCGAGCCCCTCGAGCTGCGCTTCGTCCTGCAGCCAGCGGCCATCCAGCTCGAGACGGTGGAGGTGACGGACACGCAGACAGGCGTCCGCGCCGGCGGGGGTACCGCGACGACCGTCTCGGAAGCGCTGGTGCACCGGTTGCCCACGCTCAATCGCAACTTCTACGACTTTGTCGTCCTCGCCCCGCAGGTCTCGACGAAGGTCGGCTTCGGTCGGGCCGGCGTCTCCGGCGCCGGCGCCAACCTGCGATTCAACAACTTTCTGATCAATGGCGCCGACGAGCGCGCCGTCAACGGCAGCGTCTCGCCGGCGCACAACGTCGGAAAGTCCGTGCCTCTCGACGCGGTGAAGGAGTACCAGGTCCTGATCGCGCCGTACGACGCCCGGTACGGAGATTTCGCCGGCGCCCTGGTCAATACGGTCACGCAATCGGGCTCCAACGAGTTCCACGGCTCCGCCTTCGCCTACTGGCGCAACGACCGGCTGGCGCGGAGCGGTATTGACACCGTGAGCAGCCCGTACGACCGAGTGCAGTACGGCTTCTCGCTCGGCGGCCCGATCGTGCGGGACCGCGTGCACTTCTTCATTGCCCCCGAGCTGCAGCGCCTGACCGAGCCTGCACCCGGCCCGTATGTGGGACAACCTGCCGCGCAGGTGCCGACCGTCCCGGTGCGGGAGGCGGATCTCGCGCGTCTGGAAGCGATCATGCGCGACCGCTACGGCCTAACGGCGGGCTCCGGCGGCTCCGTCCAAAACGGGACCCCCCTGCGCAACCTGTTCGCCCGGGTGGATGCTGCGATTCCCGCGTGGAACAGTCGGGCCATCGGGTTCGTCACGTACGCGCGCACGAATGCCGATAACTTCTCGCGCTCCGCCGTCGACACGTTCTCCCTCTCGAGCTTCAAGTTCGCGAGCGAGAGCGGATTGCGGCTCACCTCGCTGCAACTTCACACTGATCTTCCGCGGCTGGGCGGTGGACACAACGAGCTGATCCTGTCGCTGGTCTCCGACTGGACGGAGCGGGTGCCCGCCGTCCGGCAGCCGCTGGTGCGCGTCCTGGTTCCCGGCACGAGCGGCGGACCGGTGGTGCTCAACGCCGGGACAGCGCCGGAGGCCCAGGGACGATTCGGGCGCTCCCGCTCCGTCAAGATGAGGGACGAGTTCAGTCTCCCATGGGCGGCGCGCCATGTGCTGACGCTGGGCGTCCAGTTGGAGCGATTTCGGATACGCCGAGGCGGCGTGGTCAACGGGTACGGCACCTGGACGTTCGCCGACCTCGATTCCCTCGAGCTGGGCGCTGCTCAACAGTTCGAGTTGCGCAAGGATTTCGGCAGCGCCGGCACGCCGCTCAGCGGCGGGCAGTACGCGGCTTACCTGGGCGACGAGTGGCGGGTCAGTGACCGTCTTTCCCTGACGATGGGTGTTCGGGCCGACCTTTTTGCCATCGACGGGCACGCGCCTTACAACAGCGAGGTCGACTCCCTTTTCGGCCGGCGCACCGACGAGATGTCGCGTCCGCGAGTGCACGTCTCTCCGCGTCTCGGGTTCACCTGGGACCCTTCCGGCGGACGAGATCGGCTCCGCGGAGGCATAGGGGTTTTCACCGGGCGGCCCCCGCTGGCATGGTTCGTTCCCGCGCTCGCGAACCACGGACAAGGAATCGGGGTGCTGAGATGCGGCTTTGGGCCGGCCGATGCGGGTCCGCCGCCGGCGTTCGAGCCGGACTACCGCGCTGCGCCGACGCGATGCGCCACCGGTCTCCCATTGGAGGCAAGGTCTAATGGAGATGTGGATCTGCTGGATCGCGACCTCCGGATGGCGCAATCGCTGCGCGGCACGCTCGCGTATGAGCGGCGGCTTCCGGGTGGGCTACTCGCCAGCGGTGAAATCCTGGTAAGCCGACACCTCTCGGACTTCATGTGGGTGAATCTCAACCTCCAGGGTCCCCAAGCAGTGGACCGATTCGGGCGTGTTCTCTATGGGACGATCGACGCCAACGGCCTCGCCCAGCCGGCCGGGCGGTCGCGCTTCGCCGAGGTGATCGACCTCCGGAACAACTCGAGGAACTACTCGTATCAGCTCTCGACGCGGGTGGAGCGGCGGTTCGCCCGGGGCATCGGAGCAACGGCCGCCTACACGTACTCGCGCACGCGCGACGTGCAGTCGCCGAGCCGGGTCAACAGCCCCGGAATCGTCATGTGGGCCGACGCCCGCGCGCTCTCGGGCCGTCACGAGGACCAGACCCTGGGGATCTCTCTCAACGATCTGCCGCACCGGATCGTCGCCGCGGTGACCTATTCGGCGCCATGGCGGCGGTGGCCGACCGACGTCTCGTTCTATTATGTGGGCGAGTCGGGGAGTCCGTTCACCTATCTCGCGACGGGCGCCGGGCGGCGCGGTGACCTCAACGCCGACGGCTCGAACGCGAACGACCCGATCTACGTTCCCCGCAGCGCCTTCGACCCGGCCGAGATCCAGTTTGCCCCCTATACCCGGCAACTGGACGCGCCGGGAGGCGGGACCCGCGCCGACACCGTCACGGTGGCGCTGCAGGCGGAAGCCTTCGAGCGCTTCGTCGCGCGCACCGCGTGCCTGCGGCGCCAACGCGGGCAGATCCTCGAGCGCAACAGCTGCCGCGAGCCCTGGTCCCATACGACGATCGCCTCGGTGCGGCAAGGCATCCCCCTCGGCAGCCACGTCCTCGAGCTACAGCTCGATGCCTTCAATATCCTCAACCTGCTGAACGGCGGGTGGGGACTCTACCGTCTGGCGAGACCTCGAATGCTCGAGCACATCGCGCAGACGGGGGAATCGGCGGAGACCTCTCAGCCCGTGTTCCGCTTCGACCCGTCCCGGCAGGAGTGGGAGACGCTTCCGGCGGAGTCGGCCTTTCAGCTCCAGGTGGCGGCGCGCTACCGTTTCTGACCTGGGACCGGGTCCTGATCGCGTGCGCTCAGCGCGGGGCGGCAACGTTTCCGAGCGGCCACAGGCGATCGAAGCGCGGATCCCGATGCAGGTCCTCGAACAGCGGATCCATGATGTACGGCCCCCAGGATTCCTCATCCAGCGCCTTCTCGATCCAGAGAAACGCCTGGTCGTAGTCGCGGAGCCCGGTGTACACGACGGCGATACCGAACGCGCCGCGGCTGTGTTTTCGTCCCGCCAGGAGGTCTGAGAGGATGCTCATGGCCTCATCCCGCCAGCCCCCGCGGGCCAGCGCGTAGCCCAGGAAAGCCAGGGCCACCCTGGACTCGGGCTGCTCCACGGCCCAGCGGAATTCGGCAATCGCCTCGGGCCACATTTGCTTCCTGGCATAGCACTGGCCCCGGATGATCCCGGCCACGCCGGCAGGTGGGTCCAGATCCTTGAGCGGTCGGAGCAGCTCCAGCGTCTCGTCACAGCGGCCATTCATGTTGAGGGCCAGCCCCATCTCGCGTATCGCTTGCTGTGAATAGGGGTCAGTATCCAGTCCCCGCCGGGCAGCCGCCAGCTGCTCCGCCGGCCGGCGCGTGAGCATGTAGAGCCGCGCCAGCCCCTCGTACCCACGGTATACGGCCGGGTCGAGGGCGATCGCCCGTTTGAACGCCCGTTCGGCGGCCGGCCAGTCCCGCCGCGTCATGCGACTCCACCCGAGCGCCGAGTGGCCGTCGGCCAGGGTCTCGTCGAGCGTCACGGCACGCCGCGCCGCCCATTCCGCCCGGTCGAACCACTCCCGGTAATTGCCGGGAACGCGGCCGCCTTGGCCCATGTACCCCCACATCAACCCGGCGTAGGCGGCCGCGAACTGCGAATCGGCTGCGATCGCCCGTTCGAAGTGGGCCATCGCCTGGCGACGCTCGCTGGCGCCCCTTCCAAACAAGTTCCTCCCCCGGAGATACCATTGGTAGGCCGCGAGGCTGGGTGCGTAGCGCCGGCGTCGTGGGCCCGGGCCACCCGCGGCGAGCCGCGCGTCGAGCTCGCCGGCCACGGCGAGGGCGATGTCGTCCTGCACCGCGAAGATATCTCCCATCTCCCGGTCGTACGTCTCCGACCAGCGGGTGGAGCCGTCGCGCGCGTCCACCAGTCGAACCTGCACCCGCAGCCGAGGTCCGATCCGCTGAAACGCACCTTCGAGAAAGTGCGTGAGGCGCAGGCTGTCGGCGATCTGGCGCACGTCGAGCTGCCGGTTCATCAACGCCAGGACGGACGTGCTCGCAATGACGCGCAGATTGCCGCCCCTGCTGAGACCAGCAATCAGCTCCTCGGACACCCCGTCGGCCAGTGCGGCGTCCGCGTCGGAACCGAGGTTCGTGAGCGGGAAGACCGCGACGGAGGGGGCGGGGGCGGGGGCGGTTTCGGCCGAGGGGTCAACCGGGTCGGATCGCAGGTATCGCGCGGCGAAGGCGGCGGCAGACACGAGCAATGCGGCCACGCCGGAGGCCAGCACCAGGCGTAGCATCCGGCCTCGCGGCCGCACCGCCTTGACCGTCGCGCTCGGCGTGACCGGAAGGGCCTCGAGCTGAGCCATAAGAGCTTCGGCGCTTTCCGGGCGGTGCGCGGGGTCCTTCGCCAGGCACTGCAGCACCATCGCGGCGCCCTCCTGCGGGCAATCCGGTCGCTGTATGGGCAACGCGTCGCTGGCGAGTCGCGCTCCCATCAGCTCGTGGGGTGAGCTCCCCGCGAATGGCAGCCGGCCCTCCAGCATCTGGTACATGACCAACGCCGCGGCGTAGATGTCCACCCGGGCATCCACCCCCCGACGTCCGGTGACCTGCTCCGGTGCCATGTACGCCGGCGTCCCGATCGCGAGACCGGGTACCGTGGCTTCCGCATCCCCGGCCGCGGCCTCGATGGCGCGTGCGATCCCGAAATCGGTGACGAGGGCGTTTCTGTCGGCCAGAAGAATGTTCGCCGGCTTGATATCCCGATGCACCACGTGGCGGGCATGCGCGTGGGCCAGGGCGTCGAGCACGTCCCGCCAGATCTTCACCGCGTCCCGGATCGGTAGCGCGCCTTCGCGTGCCAACCGTGCCCTCAGCGACTCACCGGCAACGAAGGGCATGGTGTAGTACAGCAGCCGGCCGGTCGAGTCGCTGGTCAGCAGCGGCACGATGTGCGGGTGCTGCAGCCGCGCCGCCAGCTGAATCTCGCGACGGAACCGCTCGCCGCTCATCGTCAGCGCCAGCTCCGGGGGCAGCACCTTGATCACTACCTTGCGCCCGAGCTTGACCTCCTCAGCCAGAAAGACCCGGCTCATGGCGCCGCCGCCCAGCTCTCGCTCGATCCGATAGCTGCCCTCCAGCGCGGTCTCCAGCTCCTGCCGCAACGCGGCTGGTGCTGCCTGGGGGCCGCCCGCTATGAGGGCCGTGTAGGCGGGCGAGACGACTGCCGCCGCCAGGTCGTCGAACAGGCCGGTGGAAGAGTCGTGCGCTTCGAGCAAGGACCCGAGCTCCTCGCGAAGGTCGGCATCCTCGCCGCAGACCTCCTGCACGAAATCCGCGCGCGCCGCAGGCGGCACCGCCAGGGCTCGGTCGAATAGCTCTGCCAGGCGTTCAACCCGCGTCTCGTCCACGGTCTCCCTTCAGTCGCACTCCCCGCGGGAGGGCCTGCAGCAAGCCGTCGATACCGCTGCGGGGTGCAGGATCTCGGCACCTTCCCTCCTCAGTGGCCCCTGTCGAGCGGTTCCGGTGTGATGTGATGTGGAGGAGGGCACCGCGTCCGCTACCCACATTACGCCGCGGCCGGACCTTTCTCAAGGGCAAGCGTTGTCCGCCGGGCCGGGGCACTTCGCGCAAGAGGAGCTTCGGCCGAAGCAAGTGAATCCGCTCCTCGCCGAAGGGGCGCGCTCACCTGATCTCGAACGCCGGAGGTGTAGCATGGTCGCGAAGCGAATCGCCTCATTGACTGCGTGCGCCGGGGCATTCCTGCTGTTTGCCTGCAGCGATGGCGCCGACGTCCCCACCGCGGCGAACGGCAATGCAGCTGTGCCCCGACCGCAGCACTCCGTGCACGACGCCGGTCCCTTCACTTTCCGTGCACCGCTCGATCCATACCGGCTCCACCAGCTTCCGGATTTCATGATCCAATCCCGCGAGCGAACCGATATCGTGATGCAGAGGAGCGTGTTGGCTCCCGGTGCGGGCGCTTGGCATACACACCCGGGCCCCAGCTTCGTCTTCGTCGTCGAAGGGCAGATCAAGCTGGAGCGGTTTGATGAAAAGGATGGCTGCACGGAAACTCCCGTGTTCGGGCCCGGCAACGCGTTTTTCGAGGTGGCCAACGAGGTACACCGCGCAGTCGTCGTGAGCACGACCTCGGCGGTGCTGGTCGTTACTCGCTTCAACATACCGGTGGGAGGACCCATTACGATTCCCGCGGCCAACCCCGGTTGCTGATGCGCCGAATGCGCCGAGCGGGCCTGGTGCGCCCAGACTGTCAGAACCGGAGCAGCTCCTCCAGCGCCAGGTTCACCCGCGCAGGACCGGCCGCCTCTGGATCCAGCGGCGGCCGCGGAAGTCGGCAACTGTACTCGCGTGCTCGGCTGACCAGCCGAGCAGCTGCGTCATGACGTGCGCGGCGGGCGCGGCGCAGTCGCTGCCGTCGCAGCCGCCGGCGCCGACGTGCGCGTGGCGGAATCAGGTCCTCGAGCGTGCGGGACTGCAGTCCAAGTCGTCGATCAATTGCGTCCGGAGTTTTCGGGCTTCCTCTGGCCGCTCATTCCGCGCGAGGGGCGAAACCAAGGTATCCGCTGAATCGTCGCAGCAGCGGCTGGAGGTCGGCCACGCGCGCCAGTTCGGCGAGTCCCTCGTCGCAACGGCCGCTGAGGCAAGAGTGATTCTCCCAAGTCAGCGATCGCTGTCGGCGACAACGGAATCGATCGCCGCTGGTGTTCCCCCTCGGTGGCCCCGATTCAGCGGGTCCGGTGTGATGTCCGGTGTGATGTGATGTACGGGGAGACGGCGTACGCCACCAGCTCCGCGGCGGGCGCAACCGGTCTCGGAACCATAACCGGCCAGCGGACCCGAAAGTACTCAAGCTCGGTCGGCGGCAGCGGCGCCCACCCAACCGGCGACGCGACGAACCGGGGGACGTGAAGGGAGGCGGCATGCGCCGGAGTCACGGCGAGATGTTCGGGAGCAGCATGTGGGCCGGCGTCATCGTCACGCTACTGGTCACCGGCTGCACGACCTCGGAAGGGCTCGTGGACCCCGTGGGCGAGCTGCGTCTCGACGCGCTTACGGAGACGAGCCTCACGGGCACCGTAGGAACGAACGTCGCGCCCGCCCCCACCGTGCGGGTGACGACTGTGGCCGGGGGTCCTGCGCCAGGGATCCAGATCCGTTTCGAAGTATCCGGGCGTGGCGCCGTCGGGATCGCGTCAGCACGCACGGACCGCGATGGCACGGCTACGACGGGGGTCTGGGTGTTGGGCCCCGCCGCCGGTGCACAGACCGTCACTGCCCGCTCCGCGGGACTGGCGGACGTCGTGTTCACGGCGACGGCGGAGCATGCACCGGCTGCGGTGATCACTCCGCTCAGCGGGGACAACCAGACAGGTTTCGCTGGCGCCGCCCTTTCGAACCCCCTTCGAGCGCGGGTGGCCGACCGGTTCGGCAATGCCGTTCCGCTTACGCCCGTGACCTTCGTGGTGCTCTCGGGAAATGGGAGCATGGATGACAGCGCCGTGCTCACCGATACGCTCGGTATAGCGACATCGGGGGGCTGGACGCTGGGTGACACCCCGGGTGTTCAGCAGGTCAGAGCACAGTCCGGCGACCTGCAGGCGGTGTTCACGGCGTTCGCATGCGATCCCGCCTGCCGAGAGGAGCTCGTCTTCGTGCGCGGCGAGCAGATCTACACCTTCGTCAATGGTGACGCGAGACAGCTGACCTACAGTGGACGCTCGGGCGCACCGGCGTGGTCCCCGAATGGCCAGCGGATCGCATTCGCGAGGTATGACCAGGGCTGGTCCATCCACCTGATGGATGCTGATGGCTCCAATGCCGTGCTTGGTGCTGACGGCTTCCACTCCCCGGCGTGGTCACCCGACGGCCGCCTCCTTGCCGTCGCAACCGGGGGGTGGTACGACGGCGACATTTACCTGCTGAGCGTCGACGAGATCGGCACGGCGCCCGTTCACATCGCTTCTATGGCTGCACAGCCCGCCTGGTCGCCGGACGGGGCGAAGATTGCTTTCGTCAGCCTGAGCGGTGACGACGGCTACCACGCGCTCCACGTCATGAACGCGGACGGCTCGGGGGTCACGGCTCTCACGCTCGTTGATGAAGGCGGCATCGATCATCCGAGCTGGTCGCCGGACGGTCGCCGCATCGCGTTCGCGAAGTGCATCCAAGGCGCATGCAACATCGTCGCCGTGAACGCGGATGGCTCGGCCGCCGTGCAGCAGCTGACGACAGTGCATAGTTCCCTAGCTTTTGACCCGGCGTGGTCACCGGACGGAACCCGCATCGCCTTCACGTTGAGCGCTTCAGGGGGCCAGTCGATCGCCTACATCTCAGCGGACGGCGGCGAGCCGATCCTGCTTACCTCGGGTCACAGCCCGGCGTGGCGGCCGTGAACCGCCGTGGCGAGCGAGGAATGGAGGCTCAACCCGCCTTTCGTCCACGATCGCCCCTCAGTCGCCGTTGCCGAGAGTGCGCTGCATGTCGCGCCGCAGCCAGGCCCGGGCGAAGCTCCAGTCCCGCTTGACACTCCGGGCGGACATGCCGAGCGCGGCGGCGGTGTCCTCGACGCTCATGCCGCCGAAGAAGCGGCATTCGACCACACGGCTCTGCCGCGGGGCGGCTTGCTCGAACCGCTGCAGCGCGTCGTCGAGCGCCGCCAGCGTGTCCGTCTGCTCGGCGGACAGATCGAGCTCGGCCGCCAGGTCGCTCGCATCGAGGGCAACCGGCTGCAGACCACCCCCGCGCTTCAGCCGCCGCCGGTCTCGCGCGTAGTTGCAGAGGATGTGGCGCATGGCCTTGGACGCCACGGCGAGAAAGTGGGCGCGATTCTCGACGCGGAGCCGCTTTTGATCGGCGAGCTTCAAATACGCCTCGTGCAGCAGCGCGGTGGTGGTCAGGGTCAGATCGCCGTGCCACTTCAGTCGCTGGCGATGTGCCAGCAGGCTCAGCTCGTCGTACACGAGCGGCAGGAGTGCATTCAGCGCCTCGCGGTCACCCCGCGCGACGGCCTCCAGCAGGCCGGCAACATCGGTGCTGTGTCCGGGGGTGTCGGCACCTGCCACGTCGCTCCCCTCCTCAGTGGCCCCTGGCGAGCGGTTCCGGTGTGATGGGATGCAGACAGTATGCGGTGCGCCGTGGATGGGGGCAACCGATCGGCGGGAGCCGCGACGGTCCCGGCGAGGCGTCTCCATGGCCCGCGCGTCGCGGGTGGCGGCGCCCACTCAGCGGGGGGGGACCTGCGTTGCGCTCAGTTGCGCACGCCAAGCCGCCCCGAGTAGGACCGGGGAGCAGCGACCAGCGTGAACTCGCTGGCGGATGACTGGCGGACTACGCCGACGAGGGTGCCGTGCCCATCGCGCGGCGGGCGGGCGCTCGGGTGGTCGGGGGCCCCCGCGCGTCGCCCCGCGTGCGGCGCAGGTGCGCGAGAATCCGGTCGATCACAGCGCCCTCGGTAATGACGGCGAGGATCCGCATCGCGCCGCCGCAGGCCGGACAGGTGAGCGGGTCCACTTCATAGATGCGCCGCAGGAGCTCGGCCCAGCGCCGCCGCGCCTCGCGAAGCGGCAGTGCCTCGCGCTCGGCCATCGCAATCGGCGCGGGCTCGACGTCGGCGGCAGTTGCCTTCCGCCGCGCGCCGCGCAGTCGGTTGGCGTACCATCCATAGTAGCGCGTCATGACTTGGTGCTTGTTCGGGATGTGCGTCACGACGCGCGCGAGGAACTCCAGCGGATCGACGGTCTCGGTGCCCGCCGTCGGTCCGTCGCGCTTGTCTGAGCGATAGTGCACCGGCGCGGCGTGCCCTTCGTACTCCAGGCGGTCGAGCGCGACCGGATTCCGTGCGCAGTAGCGCGCGAGCCGTTTCGCAAACTCCACGTCACCGTCGGCAACCCACACGCCATCGTGCACGTGGAACCCGGCGTGCGGCCACGCCAGCATGGCCTCGGCCTCATCGGCTCGAAGATCCCGCGCCGTACAAAGAGCCGGAGCACGGCGCGGCGGAACGCTTCGGTGAGGGCCACCGTGTCGTGCGCGGGCCACGGGACGAACGTGCCGTCCGCGCGAAAGCCGCCATCGGTCACGATCATGTGCATGTGCGGGTGCCAGTTGGCGAGCGACCCGTGGGTCTGGATGCACGCGATCACCCCGACGGCGAGGTCGGGCTCGCGCGTGAGCGTGCGGATGGCGGCCGTGACGGTCCGGGCGGCGACGCGCGCCAAGTCGCCGAGGAGGGATCGCCGATACAGACACCACGTACGGAGCCGCTTGGGGATCGTGAGCACCACTTGCCGGTGCGGCACAGGGGCGAAGAGCGTCTCCTCGAGCCAAAGCGTCCAGAGCGCGAGGCGCTTAGCGTGACAGCTCGGACAGAATTAGCGGGCCTTGCACGAAAAGGCGAGCAGGTACTCGTGTGCGCATGCGTCGCAGCGCACGCGTACAAAGCCGTGTTCAAGGATGCCGCACGCGAGGAACTTGTCGGCGACCTCGGGCACCACGCCGCGCCACGCGCCGTAGGTGGGGGCGAAACGCTCGTCGTACACCGTCGTCAGCGTGCGGAAGTGATCCTGCACCAGTCGAAACAGTGGCGAGGCCTGTGCGCGCCGCGGCTTGTAAACGCCAACGGGCGCCGGGCCGCCAGGGCGACACGCCAGCGCACGGCCAGTACCGACCGCGCCCATCGCCGGTGCTCCGAGATTGCGGAGCGCCGAGTATGCGCGTCGCGGGCCCGAGGAGCGTCACCACGGTGTTGCGTGCAGGATCTTTCGAACGCACCTCTTCGCGGCCGCCTAACGGTGCTTGCTGCTGACGAGCGGGCTGCGGAGGTTCGCTGCGCTCGCGATGTTGTGACCGCTCGCAGCAGAAGCGAGCGTTAGGCCGCAACGATCTCCCGTGTCTCTGGCTAG
>JBOHST010000138.1:0-1611 GCA_050733375.1 Gemmatimonadales bacterium | reverse complement strand
CGTCGCCGTGATAGCCGCGAGCGCTCCGGAACTCCAACGTACACCGTGCCGCTCCTACGCCTCCCGCACGTCCGACAGCACAAACTCGGTCACGTCGAGGTAGCAGCGCCGGAGGGCGGACAATCCGTTACCGCCGTTCCCCTTCGTCTCGCTCCGGCTCGGAGCCTCGCCATCTCCGGCCCCATTCCCCGACGCCCCGACGCGCGCCGCTCGAGCGATGATCGGCACCGCGACTCGGTGCTGCCCCGGCCAGAGCACGCCGTCGCACATCCGATTGCGACACCGGAAGTCGGGCGCTCGCGGATTCCGCTTGCTGTCCCGGTTGTCCCACATCGGCCCGCCGCATTTGGGACAGGCTGGCTTCCCGGTCGGCTCCGGTGTCGGTGCACCCTCGGCGGCGGGCTGCCTCACGCGCCGAGTGGCGGAGGTTGCGGTCGTCATCACGCGGCCCTCCCTTCCCACCGGGTCGAACGTTCGAAGCGTCTCCCGGTAGGGTGCGATCAGCTGGTGAAAGCGCACCGTACTGGCGAAGCTGTGCGGCGACGACGCCCCGAGCCGGTCCGCAATGTCACCGATGCTCAGCGCGGGGGACTCGCCGAGATGTGCCGCCCACACGAGCCGCGTGGTAGGTGACGTACGTCTTGGGCGAGGGCCGAGCGGGTGCCTACGCGACCAGCGGCGCGCAAGGGTGGATGCATCAGTGGTATATTGAGTGCGTTGCAGCGAGCACGGAGCAACCATGGATTCGTCGATAGACCGGGCGCAAATCGAGCGTTGGGTGGCGACGTGGCGCGAGGCCGAGCCAGCGCTCGCGGCGCAGAAGCGAGCCGAGCTGGAGCAGCTGGTCACGCCGCGCGCCCTATCCGAGCTCGCGGCGGCGTTCGCACACGCCCGGCAAGGGGCGCCCCTCTCGGATACATCCGGTTTAGTCGAACAACAGCGCTATTTCCGACAGCTCGCGCGGTGATCGAGCTGTTTCGAGAGGCCCAGGCCCTGCAGCAGTTCCTGATGGAGCGGGGGTGGGGGTTCTGCTTCATCGGCGGCGTCGCGTTACAGCACTGGGGCGAGCCGCGCGTGACACGCGATCTCGACCTGACCGTGTTCACGGGCTTCGGGGGTGAGGCCGCGGTGGTGGACGGGCTCCTGGCTCACTACCCCGGCCGCCGACCGGATGCCCGCGAGTTCGCTCTGCGCCATCGCGTGTTGCTGCTGTCGACGCCGGCCGGGATCGCGGCGGATGTGGCGTTGGGCGCGCTCCCGTTCGAGGCCGACATGATCGCGCGCGCGACCGAGGTTGAGTTCGAGCCCGGCGTCGCGCTTCGGATCTGCTCAGGCGAGGACCTGCTCGTGCTCAAGGCCTTCGCCGATCGATTGCAGGACCGGGCCGATGTTGCCGGCATCGCCCAGCGACGCGGCCGAGCGCTCGATTGGGATGCCGTCGTCGCGCGGCTCACGCCACTGGCGGAGACCAAGGGAGACGCCGGGATTCTGGAGCGAGTGCAGGCGCTGCGCGAGCGATTCGGACGTTAGGCGCGGGAGCGGGCCCGGTGAGACGGCGGCTCGCTCGGCCGAGTCATGACGAAATCGAGGCCAGGGCGCGCTTGCACTCCT